>JAZREH010000311.1:0-3924 GCA_045660705.1 Acutalibacteraceae bacterium | reverse complement strand
CACAATAACCATTGCAATTGTTACGGGACCTATCGGTTATATCGCATCGTTCCTTATTGCGTGGATGATTAACAACCTTGACCGCAAGATTCAGTTTCTTATGGTGTTGCTTGTTTATTCACCCTCGATTTCAGGTAACCTTTTCACTATTTGGGCGCTTATTTTCAGCGACGATGCTAACGGATATTTAAACAGTACATTAAGCTATCTTGGTCTTACCGACACAAATATATACTGGCTTACCGATAAAAAGTATATGATGACGATAGTAATCATCGTATCGCTGTGGATGAGTATGGGTTCGGGCTTTTTGTCATTTGTTGCAGGTATCAAGGGCGTTGACCGATCACAACTTGAGGCGGGTGCTATTGACGGTATCCGTAACCGTTGGCAGGAACTCTGGTATGTTATACTGCCGTCCATGAAGCCGCAACTTTTGTTCGGTGCGGTTATGTCGATAAACTCTGCGTTTGGTTGCGGCGCGGTTTCTACCGCTATGTGCGGAATGCCGTCTACCGATTACGCGGTGCATACCATTGTAAACCATCTTACCGACTACGGTAATACAAGGTTTGAAATGGGATATGCCTCGGCAATTGCAACGATACTTTTCCTTGCAATGATTATGTGTAAAAAACTGATTCAAAAAATGCTTTCAAAGGTGGGACAGTAAGGAATGGCGAGAAGCACAACACAGTATTCCCAGAAATTTTCACATTCGCGCGGCGGAAATCTGCTTAACTTTCTAATTCTTTTGGCTATTGCCCTTTTTATGGTTATTCCTTTTCTGTTTACGGTAGGAAACGCCTTTAAGCCTTTGGATGAGCAGTTTGTATATCCTCCGACCATCTTCCCAAGGGTGCCGACAATTCAGAATTTTTTGAGCGTTTCATCGCTTATGCGTGAATCGTGGGTGCCGTTTGCGCGCTATTTGTTTAACTCGGTATTCATTACCGTTGTGGGAACTTTTTTCCATGTAATTGTATCGTCTTTGGGCGCTTATGCCGTTGCAAAGTTTGAATTCCCAGGCAAAAGGGTGTTCTTTGAAATGGTTGTCGTGTCGCTACTGTTTAACGGTTCGGTAACGGCGATACCCAACTATCTTATAATGAGTAAACTCGGTATGATTGACACCCTTTTGGCGATTATTCTGCCCGCAATCGGCTCATCGCTTGGTTTCTTCCTTATGAAACAGTTTATGGAGCAGATGATACCCGATGCGATGATTGAGGCGGCGCAGATTGACGGTGCTAACGGCTGGACTATTTTTATGAGGATAGTTATGCCGATGGTAAAACCCGCTTGGCTGACACTAATAATCTTTTCGTTCCAGAATCTTTGGAACAACACAGGCGGAAGTTTTATATTCACCGAAAATCTTAAGACCCTGCCTAATGCCCTGTCTAACATTGTGGCGGGCGGTGTCGCACGAACGGGCAGTGCCGCCGCGGTAGCACTGATAATGGTCATTCCGCCCGTTGTGGTATTCGTAATTTCACAGAGCAATGTTATCGAAACAATGGGCTCGTCGGGACTCAAGGAATGAGGTGCGGTAATAGAAAATGAAAAAAATCATTGTATTGCTTTTTTGTATAGTATCGGTGTTTATCCCGACCTTTACCGCATCTGCCGAAAACGCTATACCCGAATATTCGTCGTATACTTATGATGCCGAGGGCAAGGCGATTGCCGCACCCGAATCGTTTTATGTAAGTAAGACCTTGAATCTTCGCGATTTCGGGGTCGATGTTGATAAAATTTCGGATATGGATGTCGATAATGACGGAAATATTTATATCGTTGATAGCGGTCTTGGCAACATATTTAAGTTTGACGAAGAAAACCGACTTGCTATTTTTAAATCGGATTTTGGCGGAGAAACTCTTAAAAATCCAAACGGCATTTCGATTGGTGCTGACGGGTTTGTTTATGTTGCAGATACCAATAACGGACGGATTTTAAAACTTGATACAAACCTCCAACTTGTCAGTGTTTTTGATAAACCGTCTTTGGACGATGCACAGTATGATTATGAGTATAAACCGCTTTATGCCGAGGCTGATGCCGAGGGCAGACTTTATGTCATTGCTGAAAGCCAGACGCAGGGCATAATGCAGTTTGACAGAAACGGCAAGTTTTTGGGTTATTACGGTGCTACAAAGGTGTCACCGAGTGTTGCTGAACTGTTTTTCAGAAAGTTCGCGACCGAGGAGCAACTTGCAGGTATGATACGCTTTATACCTACAGAGTACCGTAATATGTGCCTTGACAGTGAGGGATTTATGTACTGCACCGTTGCGACATATTCTTCCTCTGAAATAAAGGCGGCTATTAAAACCACCTCGTCGGTTACCCCGATAAGGCGTCTTAACCAAAGCGGTAAGGATATATTGCAGCGTAACGGTCCTTTTTCGCCCGTCGGTGATGTGGAGTTTGAGTACGCCATAAGCGATAGCCTTTCGGGTGCCTCTACACTTGTCGATGTCGCGGCGTATAAGAATAATATCTATTCTGTTCTCGATTCTAAACGCGGCAGAGTTTTCACCTACGATAAACAGGGAAATCTTTTGTATATTTTCGGTAATCGCGGCAAGGAAAACGGTGCTTTTATAAGCCCCGTTGCAATTGCCTATCGTGGCGATAATATTCTGGTGCTTGATTCCTCGAATGCGGCGGTTTCGATTTTTGAACCTACCGAATATGCAAAACTTATAAACCTTGGTATTGCACAGTATCAAAATGGCGAGTACGAGGCTGAAAAGCACACATGGGAAAAGGTGCTTAATATTTTCCCGCACTCCACCTTGGCGCTTAAAGAAATCGGCAAAGCGTTTTATAATAATAAAGAGTATACCTCAGCCTTAAAATACTTTAAAATGGCACAGGACAGGGTGTATTACTCAAAAGCGTTGCAGGCGTATATACGTGTAAACGCGAGTAAGGCGATGACCTATATTCTGCCGATTGTAACCGTTCTTGCACTCGCGTACGCCGTTTTAAGTTTCCTCAAGAAAAAGGGTATTGTTAAGGTTAAAACGAGGGAAAGCCGCCTTGCCGAAAAGCATCCTGAATTCTATAAACTTACAAAAGAAGTCAAATATTCGGGATATGTCGCTTTCCACCCGTTTGACGGTTTCTGGGATTTAAAGCACGAAAAACGCGGCAGTGTGGCATCGGCAACGGTAATACTCGTCTTTGCGATTATTTCAAATATCATCCGAATACGCTGGATGCCTTTCCTATTTAATAAGAATGACTTTACACAGACGAGCGCACTTTATGAGGGCATTATGAACATCGTTTCAATAGTGGGTCTGTGGTGCCTTGCAAACTGGTGCTTTACAACGCTTATGGACGGTAAGGGTAAGATGCGTGATATCTATGTATATACCTGTTACGCACTTATACCGCTTGTGTTCCTGTTCCCGATTATTACGGGTATAAGTTACTTCCTGTATATTGAATCGGCAACATTTTTAAGTATACTTGTGTATTTTGCGATTGTCTGGGTTGGATTCCTTATAATTGCAGGTACTGTCAGTACACACGACTATACTTTTTCAAAGGCGTTTTTAACCATAATTCTGACGGTAGTCGGTATGATGATAATTGCTTTTTTAGCACTTCTCATATTCTCAATCGGGCAACAGGTATGGCAATTTGTAAGCCTTTTGCTTAACGAAATCTCACAAAGAGTTTAAAAAGGGGGGATGTATATAAATGCGTAAAAAACTAAAAGGTTGGCAAAAAACTGTTCTTTCGTATGTTTCTTTGTTTTTGGTTTTTGCTATCGCGGTGGGATGCTTTGTATTCCTTTCAGCATCGCCCGATAAAAAGTTCGGGATTGAAAGCGGTATTATTGAGCATAGCAAAAACGGTCAAAACATTACCGCTTCGGTTTTAAATGCCGAAACACCTACAACG
>JAZREH010000310.1:0-3849 GCA_045660705.1 Acutalibacteraceae bacterium | reverse complement strand
CGCGACGACCTTATCAGAAACAACGACACCATCAACTGGATACCCGACAGCATCGGTAAGGGTCGTTTCGGCGATTGGCTTAAAAATGTTCAGGACTGGGGCATTTCGCGTAACCGTTATTGGGGTACTCCCCTTAACATCTGGCAGTGCGAATGCGGTCATCTGCACTCGATTGGCAGTATTGAGGAACTGAAATCCATGTCCGACAACTGCCCTGACGAGATTGAACTTCACAGACCTTACATTGATGCAGTTACAATCAAGTGTCCTGAGTGCGGTAAGGAAATGCACAGAGTAAAAGAAGTTATCGACTGTTGGTTCGATTCAGGTTCGATGCCGTTTGCACAGCACCACTATCCCTTTGAAAACAAAGAACTTTTTGAGTCGCAGTTCCCCGCCGACTTCATTTCAGAGGGGGTTGACCAGACCAGAGGTTGGTTCTATTGCCTGCTTGCTATTTCTACCCTTATTTTCAACAAAGCGCCCTATAAGAATGTTATCGTTTTAGGTCACGTTCAGGACGAAAACGGTCAGAAGATGTCCAAGTCAAAGGGCAACGCAGTTGACCCGTTTGATGCACTCGAAACCTACGGTGCCGATGCTATCCGTTGGTATTTCTACACCAACTCCGCACCGTGGCTTCCCAACCGTTTCCACGGACGCGCCGTAACCGAGGGTCAGCGCAAATTTATGGGCACACTCTGGAACACATATGCTTTCTTTGTTCTTTATGCCGAAATCGACAAGTTTGACCCGACACAGTACAATATAAACGATGCCAAACTTACCGTTATGGACAAATGGTTGCTTTCGCGCCTTAACACTATGGTAGGTGAGGTTGACGACAACCTTGCAAACTACCGTATTCCCGAAGCCGCCCGCGCACTTCAGGATTTCGTTGACGAAATGAGTAACTGGTATGTACGCCGTGGACGTGAGCGTTACTGGGTTCAGGATATGACCGACGACAAGATTGCCGCGTATATGACCCTTTATACCGCGCTTGTCACAACCGCAAAGGCAGCCGCACCGATGATTCCGTTTATGGCGGAAAGCATCTATCAGAATCTTGTCAGAAATGTTGACAAGCAGGCGCCTGCAAGTATTCATCTGTGCGCTTTCCCGACGGTTGATGCTTCGCTTATCGACAGTGAACTTGAGGAAAATATGCGCCGCGTTCTTGATATCGTTGTTTTGGGTCGTGCCGCAAGAAACGGCTCTGCCCTTAAAAACCGTCAGCCGCTTAATGTTATGTATGTAAAGGCGGATGCCACACTTGATGCCAAGTACACCGACATTATCCGCGACGAACTTAACATCAAGCAGGTATCTTTCACCGATGATGTTGACAACTTTGTTGATTACAAATTCAAACCTCAACTTAAAACCGTTGGACCGAAGTACGGTAAGCAACTCAACGACATCCGTACGGCACTCACCGAACTTGACGGTCGTGTAGCAAAAGCCGAACTTGATAAAAACGGTGAAATCGTATTGAATCTCGCATCGGGCGAGGTAAAACTTGCAACCGAAGATTTGCTGATTGAGGCACAGCAGATGGAGGGTATCTATACCCTGTCCGACCACGGCATTACCGTTGCCCTTGACACCGTTCTTACAACCGAACTTATCGAAGAAGGTTTTGTACGCGAACTTATCAGCAAGATTCAGACAATGCGTAAGGAAGCAGGATTTAACGTCACCGACCATATTAAGATTACCCTTAAGGGCGGCGACACAGCCGCGCATGTTGCGGCGACACGCACCGCTGAAATTGTCGGCGACACCCTTGCAGACAGTCTTCTTTTGGCAGAGCCGATGGGCTTTACCAAGGATTGGGATATCAACGGCGAAGAGGTTACAATCGGCGTTCAGAAGGTCGACTGATTGACCAAAACCCACCGTCTTTGAAAGGAGATTTCAATTATGGCAAAAGAAACCAGCAACACAAGTTTTGAACTTGTAAACGGCGATGAACAAAACGCCGTTTCAAACGCCGAAACCAACGAAGTAAAAGAAACACCCGCCCCCGAATTTGAGGACATTAAATCTTATACAGGAAAATCGGATAAAAACAATAAAAACCTGTGGCAACTTTCAAAGGTGCGCCCCGAACCGCTTACCGAGTACGGAAACGGAATTTTCAAAAAACTCGGCGGCATAATCAAGGTGATATCTTTCCTTGTATCGTTCTTCATTTTTGCGGTATTATTGGTTGTCGGACTGATTCTTTACAAAATTGATGCCTTTTTCATCCCGTTTGCAGTTGCGATTGTTATTTTCGGTGCAATTATAGCACTGATAACTATGTTCCTTATATACGGTCTTGGTCAGGTCATTTGCCAGAACAACGAAATTCTGCAAAGGCTTGAGAAAAAAGGTTATCATTAAACATCACAAAAAAAGCCTGTGCGAAATGCACAGGCTTTTTATTATTATTAAATTTTAATTTCAGAAATGGTCGGTATTGATGCGGCGGCGCCTTTGCGAGAAACGGTGATTGACGATGCCATAGAGGCGATTTTGAGCGCCTCGTCAGGTTCTTTTCCCTTTGCAAGCATTGCCACAAAATATCCCATCATCGTATCACCCGCGGCAGTAGTATCAACCACCTTGGTGTCGTATATTCCGTGCTGTGTCTTTGACTTTCCGTCAAAGTAAACCGCACCTTTTTTGCCAAGTGTAAGCAGTACCGCGGTGTCCTTATATTTGCGGCGAAGTTCGTTTAAAATTTCATCCTCACTACCGTCACCGCCAAGTGCCGCACCCTCAATTTCATTAAGAATCAAAAGCGAAACCTTATGGATAGGATAGTCCGCTATATCCGCCGTAATTGGCGAGGGATTCAGTACAATCTTCATTCCCTTTTCGTAGGCTTTATCAATAATATACGGAATAAGGTTTATCTCATTTTGAAGAAGCAACCAATCGCCGCTTCCAAAATTTTCGAGGCAACGGTCAATCTCCTGCTCGGTATTCATCGAATTGCTACCCGAATAAAGCAGTATGCAGTTCTGACCGCTTTTATCTACCTGAATAATCGCGTGACCGCATTTAGCGTCACAGACCGTCAAACAGTCGGTATTTACACCGTTTTTCTCAAGTTCATCGGTCAGCATCTGACCGTCGGCACCGATTTTGCCCGCGTGGTAAACCTCACCGCCCGCTTTGGCGGCGGCAATCGACTGATTTAGACCCTTTCCGCCGCAGTTTACTGCCATACTGTCGGAAGAAAGCGTTTCACCCGCACTTACAAAATGGTCAACCTGATAAACATAATCAATATTAAGAGAACCGAAATTTAAAATCTTACTCATTTAAAACACATCCAATATATTATGCAAGATAATCATACTACATTTATGTAATAAAATCAATATAAAAAACCAATCATATCAATCATACGAAGCAGGGTGAGTCTTCGGCGCATATAGGGTGAATATTTAACACACTCGTCAAAAAATTTCTGTGTTTTGCCGATATCCGAAACCGTAATTTTACATCCCGCTTTCTGCATGGCGGTGCGGCACTCCTCATACGATGGCACGCTGTGGATAATATCGCGGATTTTTTGCCAATTCTTAACGATATCATCAGGATTCACATAATCGGTTATTGTATCAGGAATATTTAACGTGCGCACATCGTCACCCATCGTTCCGTAGTATTGGCAAACCGCCTCAAAATCGACATTTTCACGATTCGCGCTAACCTTTGGCGCATCTGCCATACGGTTATATATCTTTAGCGTTTCAAGGGTACAGACGCCAACATCTTCGCCGTGGAAATTTGGCATTTTCCCCTCTGCGATTTCCTTACAGTCAAAGTCGGAGGCCAAGCGGTCTTAGG
>JAZREH010000309.1:0-2008 GCA_045660705.1 Acutalibacteraceae bacterium | reverse complement strand
ACGATCCGACTTGGACATACTTTCGCGGTCCCTGTATTCGTCGTCAACTATTAAAACGGAAAGCATAAAACACCTCACAAATTTTTTAAAAGGAAATTCGCCAGCAGAAAATAACAAATGAATAGCAGATAGAAATATTGAATTTACATAGCATAATTTTTATAATATAATTAGTAAATAATTCATATGTTATGTGTCCGTTTGCAAGCAAATTATACCTAAAATATCGGTTAATTGCAATAGATAAGTTGCTTTTTTGAAAAGATTGAGCATAAAAAAGCAACAATCTAAAAAATGCGATATTTAACTATGACAAAAAACTTGGTATAATATGATTGCAATATTAGTTTTTAATTTGGAGGCATTTGTACAATGTTGCGTGATTTTATTAAAAAATCAATAGCGCTCGGCATAAGTTTTTGTGTCGCGGCATCGGTGCTTAATACACTTGTTGTGGGTGCGGCAGGAAAGGATATGAGTGTCGTTGTACACGACGAGGGTACATACGGTGCATATAAGCAGTCGTATTCAAATGTGTCGGATACTACCGGTGAGATATCGGTTGATCCAACTGCGTTTGTATCGCAAAAGGATGCAAACGCTACGGTCACATCGTACTGCGGAAAAGACAATGTTCTTTTGTGGGATGCGATGGAGGGTTCGGTTGATTGGATAATAACCGTCCCTGAAACTGCGCTTTATACTATTGCTCTTGAATACTGTCCTGCTGTCGGTAAAGGCTCACCGATTGATATGGGACTTATGATTGACGGCGCGTATCCGTTTGACGAGGTGTCGTCAAATACATTCAGCCGTATATGGAAAGACGATTCGGGTATGCTTATGGACGAGCAGGGGAATGAGTACACACCGAATGTTTCGGAAACACCCCGCTTTAATACCGAGTTTTTCCGCGACTGCAACGGATATTATGGGAACGAACCGTATCAGTTTTATCTGGAGGCAGGTACACATACGCTTACGCTCGTCTGCAATAACGAGGCTCTTGCAATTTCGTCGATAAAACTTGCGGGTAAGACCGATGTTCCTACATATAGCGAAATTAAGAAAGAATACGAGAAAAAAGGTTATAAGAACGCTGATGTCGAAACCCAGAAGGTGCAGGCGGAAACACCAACCGAAAAATCCGACCAGACACTCCGTGCACAGTATGACCGAAACAGCCCGCTTACCGAACCGTTTGATGCATCGCACATCAGATATAACTGTATCGGCGGTAATTCCTGGAAGTATCAGTCACAGTGGATTACTTGGGAAATAAAGGCGCCCAAAGACGGACTTTATAAACTCGGTGCACGTTACCGTCAGGAAACAATAAAAGGTTTCGCATCTTCGCGAAGACTTCTTATTGACGGCGAACTGCCCTTCGAGGAAGCGAAGTGCATTAACTTTGCCTACAACGAGAATTGGGATATGCTTGTTTTCGGCGACGGCGAAGAACCGTACCTGTTTTACCTTACCGAGGGGACACACACCCTTACTTTAGAGGTTGTTATGGGTGATGTCAGCAATTCGGTTGACGGACTTCAGAATGTCGCCTCTAACCTTATGGAACTTTATCGACGTATCGTTATGATTACGGGAACATCGCCCGACCCGTACCGCGACTACTCAATTGATGAGGGCATCCCCGAAATGATACCGACCCTTAAAGAGGCGCGCCGCGTACTTGCGGCTGAAAAGAGTAATCTTGTTAAGATTACGGGTAACTCTGCAATCAACACCACCACAATACAGACCCTTTTAAGTCAGATTGAAAGCGTTATCGAAAAGCCTGACACACTTGTAGAAGCATCGCGACTTAACAGTTTCTCGTCAAACATCAGCGGTCTTTCCTCGTGGCTTTTGGACCTCAAATATCAGCCGCTTACGATTGACTATTTTGCACTTATGTCACCTGATTCACAGGCACCACGCGTAAAAGCAAATTTCTTTGAAACTTTTATAAGCGGTGTTAAGAACTTTATCAGTTCCTTTGTTCAGGACT
>JAZREH010000308.1:0-14560 GCA_045660705.1 Acutalibacteraceae bacterium | reverse complement strand
TGCAGGTAGCGAACAATCGGTACCGTACGAATCACAGGAAGAAACACCTGTCGAATCCGAGCCTGAAAAGCGCAGTTTTATACTTCCGGTTGACGGCAGTATTATTAAGGATTACAGCGACACCGCACTTCAATATTCGGCGACATACGGCGATATGCGGCTTCACACAGGTGTAGATATTGCGGCGGCAACAGGTACGGATATAAAGGCTATGGGTGTGGGCACCGTCACCGCAGTCGAGGAAAGTGCGGTACTTGGCAAAACGATAACCGTTGACCACGGCGACGGCATCACAGTAAAATATTGCGGTTTTAACAGCGTTGCCGTCAAACCGGGCGATAATATAACAGGCGGCGACATTCTGGGGACTTTAGGCAGTATTCCAAGCGAATGTGCCGACAAAAGCCACCTGCACATTGAAACGGTCAAGGATGGCAAGCACATTTCACCGCTTAAAGCATTAGGTTTTGAATGATATGCTAACCAATTCCGATTGTTCAAATCACTTAAAACGCGGGATACGAGGTTTCAGAACAAATTAAAACTAAACTTCGCGTATTAAAAACCTGCCCTCGGCATCGTTTAGGGGCAGAAAGACTCCCATACCGTAAATCTTATATGCGGTATGGGACTCTTTTTATTTTTCTTTAATATATGCTTCCAATCTATAAATCGGCAAACCCTGTGAAACAAAACGCTGTTCGTATTCGGTGACAATATTCCCTTCAAAATCGCTGTTATGTAGGTCAAGCGACACATTTTTAAGGGCAAAACCGTTTTGCGAAAACTGTTCAAGCGAAAACTCAAAAAGACCCATATTATCGGTTTTCTGATGTATTTCGGCACCGTCTTTCATAATGCGTTTATATATTTTTAAAAATGTGTGGTTTGTAAGTCGGTGCGAGGCGTACTTTGACTTAGGAAACGGGCAGGAAAAATTTAAAAATATACGCTCTACACTTTTTTCTTTTAAATACTTTTCAAGGTATTCTGCCCTGCCCTTGATAAAACGGAGATTATTAAGTCCCCGCCGTTTTGCCTCCTCGCAGGCGGAAACGATAACATTGGAATCACGCTCAACCGCCAAAAGGTTTATTTCGGGGTGACTTTGTGCAAAGTCGGCGGCAAACTTACCCTTGCCGCAACCTATTTCAAGATATATCGGTTTATCGCTGCCAAACCATTTATTAAAATCTATGTAATCTTTCAGAAGTATTGCGGTATTGAAGTTTCGGTCCTCACAATCGGCGATAAAAAGTATATCCTCTACCGCAGCAAGTCTTTCGTCAAGATATTTTTTCTTTCGCATTCGCATTAAAATTCACCATTTTCAAAATTAAGGGGACGATTATTCGTCCCCTGTCCTCTGTTTTTACATTGCGTCAGGATTTGCCTGCTTATACTCAATCTGCTGTTTTATCATCATATCCTTAACCTTCATAAGGCGCGCTTTACCCGAACGGTCGCTTTCTTCAAGTTTATTTGAAATAAAACGAATCGTGTCCTGATAGCGCGGAATAAGGACGTGTTCAAGCGCATTTACACGACGGCGGGTCTTTTCAATCTCGTCCGCCATCAGTATAACCGCCTTTTCCTTTTCAGCAAGTTTAAGCATTGTAGGCAAAAGCCCTGCCAGACCCTCAACCGCATCGTCAAGTTCAAAAGAGGTCGAGGCAAAACCGTATGAAAGTATATCCGAAGCATCACTTGTTCGTGTGCTGATATCAAACTTCGGTATATCAACGCTCATAATATTTTTGGTCGATGCGTTAAGATATACCTCCTGTTTCGGATACATAAGCGCGGCATCAAGTGCCTCACGCGACATAACGCTTGAAGCAAGCACAAAATGGTCATTAACCTGACCGATTTGAGCCTCAAACTCCTCACGAAGTTCCTTGGTTTCCCTGACGGTATCAAGGAATTGCCGCATAAGTTCGTCACGCTTATCCTTTAAAAGCTTATGTCCGCGAATGGCGGTAGACAGTTGCTTTTTAAGGCGCGTAAGTTCCATACGGGTGGGGTTTACGTTCATTACCGCCACTTAAATTCACTCCTTGCCGTAGTACTCATCAAGCAATTTATCGTTAATACGTTTAAGTTCGCTTCGCGGAAGTATTGACAGAAGTTTCCAACCGATATTGAGCGTTTCCTCAATGGTTCTGTTGGTGGTATAACCCTGTGATACATACTCCTTTTCAAAACGGTCAGCAAACTCGGCATAAAGTTTGTCAATATCGGTAAGCGCCGCCTCACCAAGAATTACCATAAGTTCCTTTGCATCCTTACCGCGCGCATATGCGGCAAACAACTGATTCATCGTAGCGGCGTGGTCGCCACGGGTTCTGCCCTCACCTATTCCCTTATCCTTAAGACGGGAAAGCGACGGCAAAACGTCAACCGGCGGCATAACGCTCTTACGGTAAAGTTCGCGGCTTAATATTATCTGACCCTCGGTGATGTAACCTGTAAGGTCGGGAATCGGGTGGGTCTTATCGTCTTCGGGCATAGTCAGTATAGGAATAAGGGTAATAGACCCGTCCTTGCCTTTAAGACGGCCTGCACGCTCATAAATAGTTGCAAGGTCGGTATACATATAACCTGGGTAACCGCGGCGCGACGGAACCTCTTTTCTTGCGGCAGAAACCTCACGCAAAGCATCGGCGTAGTTAGTGATGTCGGTCATAATAACAAGCACCTGCATACCAAGGTCAAACGCCAGATATTCGGCGGCGGTAAGCGCCATACGCGGTGTAGCAATACGCTCAATCGCGGGGTCGTTTGCAAGGTTTACAAACATAACGGTACGGTCAATAGCACCCGTTTCCCTAAACGAATTTATAAAGTAATTGGATTCCTCAAAGGTGATACCCATAGCAGCAAATACAACCGCGAACTGCTCATTATCACCGCGAACAGCCGCCTGACGGGCAATCTGTGCCGCAAGTTCGGCGTGCGGAAGACCCGATGCCGAAAATATCGGAAGTTTCTGTCCGCGAACAAGGGTGTTAAGACCGTCGATAGCCGAAACGCCCGTCTGAATAAATTCCTGCGGATAGTTTCGTGCGGCGGGATTCATCGGTCTGCCGTTTATATCCATACGCTTTGTCGGGATAAGTTCGGGACCGCCGTCAATCGGTCTGCCAAGACCGTCAAATACGCGCGACAGCATATCGGGTGATACAGCAAGTTCGGTACCGCGACCGAGAAAACGAACTTTAGAACCCGCAAGGTTAATACCTGCCGAGTTTTCAAAAAGCTGAACAAGCGCATTGGTGCCGTTGATTTCAAGCACCTTACAACGCCTTGTTTCACCGTTCGGTAACTCTATCTCACCAAGTTCGTCATACTTGACATTTTCAACATCGCTTACCATCATAAGAGGTCCTGCAACCTCGCGTATAGTTCTGTACTCCTTTGGCATTATAAAGCCACCTCCTTACTCATTACCCTGCTTGACAGCCGCATCAAGTTCGCCGCCAAGTTGTGTCAGGATATCATCATATTCACTGTTCTTGTTATCTTCTGAAATATATTTAAAACGACCGATGCGTTCGCGTACTGCAAGTGAAACGATATTGTTAATCGACGCACCGCTTTTAAGCGCATCAGAAGACCTATCGTAAAACGCAAGGAGTAACTTCATCATAAGATACTGCTTTTCAAGCGAAGTATAGGTATCCACATCGTCGAAAGCATTCTGATGCAGATAGTCCTCCCTTATCGAACGCGCCGCTTCAAGGGTCAGGCGGTCGGGCGCCGAAAGTGCATCCATACCGACAAGTTTAACGATTTCTTCGAGTTCTGCCTCCTCCTGCAAAATCGCCATAAGGCGTGCACGAAGGTCATACCACTCGGCATTTACATTGCCGTTAAACCAACCCGACAGCGAATCGGCATAAAGCGAATAACTTGTAAGCCAGTTGATTGCGGGGAAATGACGCTTATACGCAAGCGACGAATCAAGTCCCCAGAAAACCTTAACTATACGGAGGGTTGCCTGCGCAACAGGCTCCGAAATATCACCGCCCGGAGGCGATACGGCGCCGATTACCGAAAGTGCGCCCTCAATATCCTCACTGCCGTTTACGATTACGCGACCTGCGCGCTCATAAAACTGTGCCAGACGGGAACCGAGATATGCGGGATAACCTTCTTCACCCGGCATTTCTTCAAGACGACCCGACATTTCGCGGAGTGCCTCTGCCCAACGTGAAGTGGAGTCTGCCATAAGTGCTACTGTATATCCCATGTCGCGGAAGTATTCGGCGATTGTAATACCCGTATAAATCGATGCTTCACGCGCGGCAACCGGCATATCCGATGTGTTTGCGATAAGCACAGTTCTTTCCATAAGCGAGTTGCCTGTACGCGGGTCGCGAAGTTCGGGGAATTCGTTAAGAACATCGGTCATTTCGTTACCGCGTTCACCACAGCCGATGTAAACGATTATATCAGCCGCCGCCCATTTTGCAAGTTGGTGCTGAACAACCGTCTTACCCGAACCGAAAGGACCGGGAACCGCCGCAACACCGCCCTTTGCAATCGGGAAAAGCGTATCAACAACACGCTGACCCGTAACAAGCGGAATATCGGGCGAAAGTTTATGCTTATAAGGACGGCCGACACGGACGGGCCACGACTGCATAAGTCCGAGTGAAACCTCACCCTTTGCGGTTTCAATTTTATATACGGTATCTTCTACCGTGAATTCGCCCGCCTCGATTGCGGTGATTTTACCGCCGCAACCCTTGGGCACCATTATCTTATGACAAACGATATCGGTTTCGTTTACGGTGCCGACGGTATCACCCTCAACAACAGTATCACCGACATTCTTTAATGGTTCAAAACGCCACTTCTTTTCACGCGAAAGTGACGGCACCTCAACACCGCGCTGAAGATTTGTTCCGCTGACCCGCATTATTTCGGCAAGCGGACGCTGAATTCCGTCGAATATCGAACCGATAAGACCGGGACCGAGTTCAACACTCAAAGGTTTACCCGTCGAAACAACCTTTTCACCGGGACCGAGTCCTGCCGTTTCTTCATAAACCTGAATCGAGGCGCGGTCCTCGTGCATTTCTATGATTTCGCCGATAAGATGCTGCTCACTTACCCTGACAACATCGTACATATTAGCATCGCGCATACCCTCGGCAATAACGAGCGGTCCCGCGACCTTTGTTATAATTCCTTCGGCCATTGTATCTACTCCTTGTTGAAAATAATATCCGAGCCAACCGCTTTCTCAACGGCACCTTTAAGCCGAGCCGTTCCGATTCCCGTATTACCGAGAACACCTGGAATTGGAACAACGGCAGGTGTGAGTTTTCTGTCGGCGGCGGAAATTTCTTTTGTAAGAAGTGATGCCAGCCGCTCGGTAACATAAATCACACCGTAGCCCGAATCGACAATTCTTTTAAATTTTTCAGGGGCAACCTTTTCATCGTCACACGGAAAAATATCAAGACCCACCGCGGCAAAACCCTTTATGCTTTCGGTATCGCCTAAAACCGCAATCTTAACCATAAAGTTCACGCAGCCTTCCCAAAGTTTTTTCCTGTGGCTGACCTGTTTTAATACCGCTATACACAATACGCAGATTCTTTACCTCGTAAAGTCTTGCCATCATATATCCGACAACAGGTTCAACACCCATAGTAATAAAACGCGCCTTTTTCGCAACCGACATAATAAAGTTATCGCAGTAGCGTTCAAATTCAGCGGTAGAAACTCTATACGCCGCGGCGGCACCCGCACCGATAACACCCGCTAAGGGAAGTATATCAAGCAGTTCGTCAACACCGCCAAGCGCCGCCTTTTTAATACGCTGTGCGCTGATATATCCCGTATCAACAAGGGTGTTATCAAGGAACCCCGCACTCTTACCCGCCTTTGCGGCGCGAAGTGCAGATTTTATGTTTGCGAAAAACACCGTTGTTCTGATAAGTTCTGCGGTATAAGCACTTTTGAAACCCTTATCGTTTACCATTTGAAGTTGGGCACGCATACACGCGGCGTCAAGCACGCCGTCACAAAGTTGCGAATCGCCCGACGATATAAGAATTTCATAGGCACGCGCCGCACCCTCGCGCATATAATCGGGAAGCAAATCAAACTTCTTTTCCTTTACTGCTTCCTCCATAACCTCAACCGAAATATTATCGGGGCGCATCAGTATGCCCGAATAATCGGTAGCCTTTATAATACCTTTCAGCACAACCTTAAAGTTATGAAAGTCGTTTTCGGCAATAAACGGCGCAAAAACCGAACTGTCAGGTGCTATTTCGACAAGGTATTGCCACAGACCGCTGATACTGTTTTGCAAAGCGGCAGGAACATCGTCGGTTCCCCTTTCCCCTATTCCGCGTTCGGCAAGGGCGGCAGAAAGTTGTGCCGTAGTTTTAAGGGAAGCAAGTTGTGTGAAATCGTTATCACGAAGCAGGCTGTTTTCACGCGCGCGAAGATTTCCTATCGCAAATCCGTAGGATTTTTCCGCCATCGTTACACCTCTTTTAGTCAAATAAAATCCCGTTGACACAGTCAACAAGTTCGCTCATACGCTCGCGAACAAGCGCAGACGGTTCGGCATTTATTTCAATGTCGCCGCTTTTAAGGACAAAACCGCCGTCGGTTTCAGCCGTTTGGTCGGATATCACGATATCGGTACCGACAAGCATCTCTTTAAAAATCGCGATATCGCGGTCGGTATCCTTTTTCGACAGATAAAGTTGACCTGTCAAACCGCTTTTTTTCGCAACCGATGCCAGAAATGTGAAATATTCACGGTCGGGCATCTGATTTATACGGTTTGAAACCTCATCCAAAACACGCTCAATCTCCCCGCGTTTTGCCGTAAGTACAGCATCGCGCACGATAAGTGCCGCGCCCGATTTACCCGTTTCGCGGATAAGTTGCGCCGACCTTTCGGCATCGTCGGTGATTTTTGTGCTTTGTGCATCTATATCCTGTTTTGCCTGCGACAACATCTCGCGTGCCTGTTCTTTGGCGGCGGATATTATTCCGTCAGCCTCGACACGCGCCTCGTCAATTATGCCGTTAATTATTTTTTCGGCAGATGTCATTTTAATTCCTCCGCATTAAATAGCGATAACCGAAAGCAACGAAACAAGGAAAGCAAGCAGAGCGTAGATTTCAACAAGTGTTACCGAAACCATAGCCTTTGAAAACTCGCTATCGTGCTTTGCAACAAGCGATATACCCGCAACAGCGGCTTTACCCTGTGCAATACCCGAAATAAGACCGCCGAAAGCAATCGGCAGGCAGGCAGCAAGGTACAAAAGACCCTGTTGTGTGGTAAGATCCATACTTCCGCCGAGAATACCAATGTTAAGCATTACCATAAAGGATACGATAAAGCCGTAAAGACCCTGTGTACCGGGGAGAAGTTCCAAAACCAACATCTTACCGAATTTTGACGGGTCTTCAGACAAAACGCCCATACCCGTTTCGGTAGCCATTCCTACGCCCTTTGCAGAGCCGATACCCGCGAAAATTGTTGCCAAAGCCGCACCTAAAAGTGCCAATACAGTTCCTAAAGTCATAATTAATTTTCCTCCTTGACGGCATTTTTTACGCCGACATATTTATTTTTTAATGAGAACGCTTTAAAGGGCCGTCCGCCGCCTTCGTAGAATTTTGAAAACAGTTCAACATATTGCAGACGAAGTGTATGAACATACGCACCAAGTGCATTAAGTGCAAAGCAGAGTGCGTGACCCACAATAAACATAACAACCATAAGAATTATTCCTATGATTCCGTTACCCGCAAGTGTACCGAGCAGGTTAAACACCGCACCCATTGCGGCGGTTGTAAGACCGAGTGCCATAAGACGCGAGAAAGAAAGCAAATCGCTTACATAACCCGTTATATCGTAAAGCGAGGCAAGACCCGAAAAGATTTTCATAATACCTTTCTTTTCGCGTCCCTGTGTCAGTATAAGACCCACTGCCGAGGCAATCGCAATACCTGCACCGACCTTTACAAGCGGTTTTACCGACATAATACCAAGTGCTAAAACACCGATACCGACAAGCATCGTTATCCAGAAACCCGCATCAAAGAATGCGCCCGCTTTATCACCGTTTTTAAGTGCGGTAACAAACTTCGCAATAAGACCCGCGATTATCTGAATAAAACCAATCACGATACTGATTATCAGAAGCGTTACGGCATCGCCGTGCATCGGGTCAAGCAGTGCGGGCAGTGCCACACGGCGTCCAAAGAAGGTTTCGCTTATAACGGCGATTGAATCGCCGAAGAAACTTCCGAAAATTGCACCCCAGATAACGGTCGATATACCGCAGTACAAAAACATTCGCAGTGTCTGGCGCATCTGTGGACCGGGTTTCAGAAGTTTAAGTCCCAAAAGTGTGCCTATTACCATAAGCAGACCGTAACCCGCATCCGAAAGCATCATACCAAACAGCAAGTAGTAGAAAAATCCTGTAAGCGGTGTCGGGTCAATATCGGTATACGACGGTAACGAATACATCGAAGTAATCGTTTCGGCAGGTGCGGCAAAAAAGTTGTTTTTAAGTTTTACCGGTGCCAGTTTTTCATCGGCATCATCAACCTCAATCACGACTGTGAAATCCTTTTCAAGATGCCGTTTAAGGTACGGAATATCAATTTCCGCCACATAACCGCGTATAAGTGATGTGTGCCGCGTGTGAACTGCGTTTGAAAGTGCCTGACTGTTGTCTTCAAGTGTCCGACAGTAGTCGGCAAACACGCGAAGTTCATCACGACGCGCCGCCGCCGCTTCAAGCCGCCCTGTACATTCTTCTATCCTGTCCTCGCATTTTTTGATTCGGTCAAGTTTAGACTGAATCTTAACACTCGGCAGTTTAGAAGTTATCTGTGACGGACGGGCAAATGACAGAAGCCGCAAAGCACTTTCCGCCAAATCACGCTGTGCTACAGGACAACAAACGAATATATATGTGTTGTCCTTGTCGGAATTTACGATTTCGGCGTAAACATCAAGGTCTGGCTGTGCCTCGGCAATCGCCGAAAGCAGGGTTTCAAGTGTGTACTGCCCTGCAACCGTTCCTATAAATGCCGCCGTTTTCGGTGTTCCCGAAAAGGAAAGTGCGACATCAAGATTTTCCCACGGTTTCATCTGTTCGGCAGTGGTACGCAAACGAATGATTTCCGCCCTCTGTTCGGCAATCGTTCTGTCATCGTTGATAACCTCACCGACCAGAGTCCGTGCCGCCTCCGCCTTTTGCTTGTCAAGATAAAAATCCTCTGCCTCGATTTCGGGAAGTCCCGCAAAAGAGGATAAAAGACCCTTTTTCTCCTTAAACCTTGTGTTAAGAATCCTGAGCGCTTCCTCGGTGCTTGACAGACTTCGGCGATAGATTTCGGTGCGCGCATCGGTATCGCGGCGTGTATATCCGTCGGGCAGTGACGATGTTTCGTCATCGTATCCCGCCGTTTCAATATCCATAACGCCCATTTCCTGAAGCCGTTTCATAACGGGTTTCAACTGGTCGCCAAGCGTATATATATTCACAAGTTTACATTTAAGTTTCGCCAAATAACTTCACCACGCTTTTTTACTTTTTTAAGCATAATTTTTTCAGCACAGAATCTCAATCACCTTTAATACAGCGGCATCGGTATTCTTTGCAGCCGTATCCCTTATTTCTGATTGAGTTTCAAACGCCCTCTTTCGCGCATCATCCGCCATTTCTTCGGACAACTGCCTCGCGTCAGCAATTATTCCGTCGGCTTTCTGTTGCGCCGCGGTAGCAGCATCGGTTTTCATTTCCTCAATCTGTATACGGGCATCGTCAACCGTCTTTCGCGCCGTAAGTTGTGCATCGGATATAATTTCCTCTGCCCTGCGTTCCGCGTTTCTGATTTCGTCAATCGTACTTTTTGCCAATCTGAAAAACACCTCCATATTGGATAAATCTGTTAATATATATAATACTATTATTTAGCAAAAAAGTAAATAAATATTTTGTGAATTTTTATTTTTTCCAAATTTTAAAAAAAATACTTCTATTTTTAGTAATTATCTGTTACAATATAATCATCTATGTTATGTCGAGGTGTTAATGTGGAGGTCATTATTGACGGTCTTAAGATTTGTTATACCGATGAGGGCAGCGGTATTCCCGTTTTATTACTCCACGGTTGGGGTTCGTCGTGCGATGTTTACAAGGGTATCGTTTCGGCACTTTCCGACCGTTGCAGAACGGTCTGTATGAACTTCCCCGGTTGCGGCGGAAGCGATACAATGGAAAAACCGTGGAATCTTCAGGATTACTGCGACCTTGTTATAAAATTTATAAAGGCGGTAGGTCTTGACAATCCGATACTTATCGGTCACTCCCACGGCGGTCGCGTAACGCTGAACCTTGCCGCTACAGGTCAGTTAAACCCGCCTAAAATAGTTTTGCTCGATGCGGCGGGTATTATCCCCAAAAAGAATTTAAAGCAAAAGTTTCGCGCAAGAAGTTTTAAAATGATTAAGGGCGTACTTACTATGCCTGTCATTAAAAACCACTCTGACGGTTTACTACAAAAGGCGCGCCAGCATTACGGCTCTGCCGACTACAACGCCGCACCCGAAGTTCTGCGCAAAACACTTGTTTCACTTGTCAACACCGACCTTTCGGACATCCTGCCAAACATCAAATGCCCTTCAGTTCTTATCTGGGGCGAAAATGATACCGCCACCCCGCTTCGCGATGCACAAAAAATGGAAAAACTTATCCCCGATGCGGGTCTTTGCGTTATAAAAGGCACAGGTCATTACTCATTCTGCGAACGCCCGTATGAGGCGCACGCCATTCTTCGCAGTTTTATTAAATAGGAGGTCAGTATGAATATCATATTTACCGTATCCCTTGTTCTCGCCGCGATGTCGGGTGTTTTTGCGGCGGTAAAACAGTTTCAGATGCTTCAGCAAAACTCCTACTTCCCCTCACGCTATGTAAAGTGGGTAAAGGGTTCATACACCGTAGGGCTTTGTGCCGAGTGTATGCTGTTCTGCCTGTCGTCTTCGCTTTATCTCGGCGGGCGTTATATACTTCAACTTATTTTAATGGCACTTATCCTTTCAGTACAGATTTTCCTGTCGGTAAGGACACAAAAACGCTCGATTAAAAAACTTGTTTTTACCGCGCGCATAAAAAGACTTTTTGCCGCTGTAATCCTCGATTTTGCGGTGCTTATTTCACTTTATGCAGTATTCCCACAAAAACTAATCGGTGAAATTGCGGGTGTTCTTCTGTTTATGACGGCGCTTGTTTCCCCGCTTTTTACACTTTTAGGTTGGGTTGTAACCTACCCTGTCGAAAAGGCGGTTTCAAACTACTATATAAACGATGCAAAGCGCATACTTAAAAATCACAGTAACCTCACCGTAATCGGTGTTACGGGCAGTTACGGAAAAACCACCACCAAGTTTATACTTGAAAGAATACTCGGTGAGCGTTTCAATGTCGTTGCCACGCCGCAAAGTTTTAACACACCAATGGGTGTTGTCCGTACAGTACGCGGTATGTTAAAGCCGCAAACACAAATTTTCATCTGTGAAATGGGCGCAAAAAACCGCGGTGACATAAAAGAAATATGCGATATTGCAAAGCCTGAATACGGACTTATAACCTCTGTCGGCGCACAGCACCTTGAAACCTTTAAAACGGTTGACAATGTTTTTTCGACCAAGTTTGAACTTGCCGATGCGGTACTGAAATCGGGCGGAGAGGTATTTGTAAACGGACAAAGCGATGAACTTCGTGCACGCATAGGTGACGGCGGTAAATACCGCGTTTACGGTCTTGACGGCAATTCAGGATACTACGCCGACAACATTTCATACAACCGCGCGGGTTCTACCTTTACCCTGCATTTAGACGGCGAACAGGTTGAGGTCACGACCAAACTTTTAGGACTTCACAGTGTTGTAAACATCGTCGGTGCGGCGGCACTTGCACACACGCTTGGTGTTACAACGAATGAAATCAAGTTTGCTGTATCGGCGCTTAAACCTACCGAACATCGGCTTGAACTTAAATCGTTTAACTGTGGTTCACTGCTTATTGATGATGCCTACAACGCAAACCCTGAGGGCTGCCTTGAGGCGGTGCGCGTACTCGGTTCCTTTGACGGTATGACAAAAACGATTATAACCCCAGGTCTTATAGAACTTGGTTCAAAGGAATACGAAGCAAACTTTGCACTCGGTGTTGAGGCGGCAAAGTGCTGCGACAGGATAATCCTTGTCGGATTAAACCGTTCAAAGCCTATACGCGACGGCGTGGAAAGTCAGGGTTTTGACTGTGAAAATCTGCATATTGCGGCAAGTTTTGCCGATGCAATGAAAATATATCTGCCGACGGTCGACAAGGACAGTATTGTACTGCTTGAAAACGACCTGCCCGACAATTATCTGAATTAGTGAGGTTTTATTTATGAAAACAAATATTGCTGTATTTTTCGGTTGCCGTTCGGTTGAACACGAGGTATCAATTATTTCGGCGGTACAGGCGATGCTGTCTATTAACCGACAGAAGTACGATGTGACACCCGTATATGTCACTAAAGACGGCACTATGTATACGGGAGATATGCTTTTCAGCATCGAAAGTTACAAAAACCTGCCCGAACTTATAAAAAAGGCAGAGCCTGTTACATTTTTAAGGGAAAACGGAAAGGTAATAATGCGTTACCTTAACAGCGGAATTTTTTCGCGCAAAAAGGACCTAAACATAGACCTTGCTTTCCCCGTTGTTCACGGCACTAACTGTGAGGACGGCACAATGGCAGGATATTTTGAGTTTTTAGGTCTTCCCTACATCGGTTGCGATATCATATCGGCGGCGGTCGGTATGGATAAGGCGGTATTTAAGGATGTACTTAAAAACGCCGGTTTGCCGGTTCTTGACTGTGTAACTTTCCGCGCCCGCGAATATGTTTCGCGCCGTGATGAAATACTCCTTGAAATCAAGGAAAAAATCGGTTTTCCGCTTATTATTAAGCCTGTAAACCTCGGTTCAAGTGTCGGTATTACCAAGGTAAAGACCGAAGAGGCGCTTGCCGACGCTATCGACCTTGCATTTTCGTTTGCCGACCGCATACTCGCAGAACACGCCATCACATCACTTCGCGAAATCAACTGCTCGGTGCTTGGCGATGCCGATTCATGCGAGGCAAGTGTATGCGAAGAACCGTTTATGAACGATGAGATTCTTTCCTACGCCGACAAATATGAGGGCGGCGGCAAGAGTAAAGGTATGGCATCGCTCGGTCGCAAAATTCCCGCCGATTTAAGCGAGGAAAAATCAAACGAAATCCGCGAACTTGCCAAAAAGGTCTTTGTGGCTACAGGTTCTTCGGGTGTTGTCAGAATCGACTTTATGCTTGACACCGAAACCGATAAGGTATACGCTAACGAAATAAACACCATTCCGGGTTCGCTTGCATTCTATCTGTGGGAGGCGACGGGTCTTTCCTACACCGATATGATTGACCGTCTTGTAGACCTTGCATTCCGCAGAAACCGCAACCGTGAAAACCTGACCTTTACCATTGACACAAATATCCTTTCGGGTGCAAAATTCGGCACCAAAGGTTCAAAGGGAAGTAAAATGTAATGACATCTCTGCTTATAAGAATGTTCATAAAAGACAGTGAGAATGTCTGTGACCGCGATGTGCGTGAACGCTACGGACGGCTTGGCGGCACGGTTGGAATACTGTGCAATCTGCTTTTATGCATTATAAAAATTACCGTAGGACTTTTTTCGGGTGCGATATCTGTTATTGCCGACGGTCTTAACAATCTTACCGATATGGGGTCATCGGTTATAACCCTTATCGGATTCCGTATGGCGGCAAAGCCCGCCGACAGCGACCACCCGTTCGGTCACGGGCGTATGGAATACATATCGGCTTTTGTCGTTTCACTTCTGATACTGCTTGTCGGTGTGGAACTTATGAAATCGTCGGTTTCTGCCCTGACGGATGGCGGCGGTATGCCGCAGTATTCAATTTGGACAGCGGTAGCGCTGTTTATATCGGTTGCAGTTAAACTATGGCTTTTCTTTTTCAACCGAAAACTTTCTAAAAAAATCAGTTCACAGGCTCTTGCCGCAACCGCACAGGACAGTGCAAACGATGTTATTGCCTCGGGCGCCGTTCTGCTGTGCATTGCGATATCAAGATTTGTAAATATACCGTTCAACCTTGACGCCATTGTTGCAGCAGGCGTGGCGGTATTCATACTGTGGTCGGGCGTTGCATCTATAAGAGAAACGCTTGACGGTCTTTTGGGCGGTCCCCCCGAACCCGAACTTATTGCGGAACTTGAAAACACCATTATGTCATTTGAAGGTTTCATCGGTATACACGATCTTATTGTGCATAACTACGGACCGGGTCGACAGTTTGCATCGGTTCATGTTGAGGTGCCTCACGACATCGACATAACCCGTTGCCACGAACAGATTGGCCTGTGTGAAAAGTTGGTCTGTGAAAAAACGGGCGTTCAATTGGTAATACATATGGACCCG
>JAZREH010000307.1:0-3032 GCA_045660705.1 Acutalibacteraceae bacterium | reverse complement strand
GGTTTAACGATGATTCTGATTTCTCTGCCCGCCTGAACGGCATAGCAGTTTTCAACACCCTTAAATGAGTTGGCGATTTCCTCAAGTTTTTCAAGGCGTTTGATATAGTTTTCAATGTTGTCGCGGCGTGCACCGGGACGGGCGGCGGAAATAGCATCGCCAGCCTGTACGATGCAGGCAATAGTTGTCTTTGCCTCAATATCCCCGTGGTGTGCGTGGATGGCGTGAATGACCGCATCATTTTCGCGGTATTTTTTAGCCGCCTCAACACCGAGTTGGATATGTGTACCCTCCTGCTCGTGGTCGATTGCCTTACCGATATCGTGAAGCAGACCCGCGCGCTTTGCAAGAGTAACATCGGCACCGAGTTCAGCCGCCATTATACCCGCAAGGTGGCAAACCTCGAGCGAGTGGTTAAGAACATTCTGACCGAAACTTGTGCGGAAATGCAGTCTGCCAAGCAGTTTAACAAGTTCGGGATGCAGATTGTGAACGCCCGATTCAAGAACGGCACGCTCACCCTCCTGCTTGATAATCGACTCAACCTCGGCGGTTGCCTTGGCAACAGTTTCCTCGATACGTGCAGGGTGTATACGACCGTCAACAACAAGTTTTTCAAGGGTTACGCGCGCAATTTCGCGACGAATCGGCTCAAAACTTGAAACCGAGATAACCTCGGGCGTATCGTCGATAACAAGGTCAACACCCGTAGCACTCTCAATCGCGCGGATATTTCTACCCTCACGACCGATGATTCTGCCCTTGAGTTCATCGTTAGGCAGGTTTACGGTCGAAACAATCATATCCGACGAATGGTCAACCGCGCAACGCTGAACGGCCTGTGCCACAACCTCGCGCGCCATTTTATCCGATTCGTCCCTGATTTGCTGTTCAAATTCGCGAATCTTAACCGCCTTTTCGTGGGTCAGTTCGCTGTCCAACATTTCGAGCAGATGTGCCTTTGCCTGCTCCTTTGAAAAGCCTGATATCTTTTCAAGCATTTCAAGTTGACTGCGCTTGATGGTTTCACATTCCTCAATGCGCTCATCAATTTCCTTGGCACGGATGTTCAGTTTTTCTTCCTTAGCCTCAAGATTGTCGGTCTTGCGGTCAAGGGTTTCTTCCTTTTGGTGGATTCTGTTCTCCTGACGCTGAACTTCTGCCCTGCGTTCACGGAGGTCCTTTTCGGTTTCCTGACGAAGACGGTGGATTTCCTCCTTCGCCTCGATAAGTGTTTCTTTCTTCTTGGTTTCGGCGGTCTTCATTGCCTCGGTAAGGATGCGTTTAGCCTCCTCCTCAGCCGAGCCGATTGCGCGTTCTGCCGATTTGCGGCGGTATGCCGAACCGATAAAAAAGCCAATCAACGCCAACACCAAAGCGACGGCACCGAAAATTACATAAAATAAAATTCCATCGGGCATAAAATGCACCTCCTATATAAATAAAGCGGATTGCCATTTTTTCGGCAGTCGCGGAATCAGTAAACCCGCGCGGAGGCCGCCTGTTATCCCCCGTGATATTATTAACCCTTGCCGTATGTCTTTCGCCAAAACAACAGTACGGCATATTAACTTTTATCTTTATTATAATACCACTACATTTATGTACTGTCAAGCACAACATATCAACTTGTAGATAATTTTGACATATTTTTTCGCTTTATGGCGACTAAAAAATAAAATTTCCTCAATTTTGCTATTGTTTATTTTAGTAATATATAGTATAATATTTAGGAATGTAGAATGGAGGCGGTATGTGCTTTGGAAAATACAGTATATCTTGATAACAGTGCCACCACAAAACCCTGCGATGCCGCCGTCAGGCGTATGACCGATTCGCTTTTGCGTGACTGGGGCAACCCGTCATCGCTTCACATAATGGGAATGAACGCCGCCGACCGTATTGAGGATGCCCGCGCCGCCGTTTCAAGGGTTCTGCACTGCCGCGCGGACGAAATATTCTTCACAAGCGGCGGGACCGAGGCTAACAACACCGCCCTTATCGGTGCGGCAAAATCCCGTGAAAAGCGTGGCAGACGCATCGTTACCACCTCTATCGAACATCCGTCGGTGCTCGAAACGGTAAAACGGCTTGAATCTTCGGGGTTTGAGGCGGTATACCTTAAACCCGACAAAAGCGGAAGCATATCGGCAGAGCAGTTATACGATGCCGTCACCCCCGATACTGTGCTGGTCAGCATAATGCTTGTAAACAACGAAACGGGCGCGATTCAGCCCGTAAAAGCCGCCGCCGATGCTATAAAGCGTGCGGGCGCACCCGCCCTTTTGCACTGCGACGCGGTACAGGCATTCGGAAAGATGCCGATAAATGTCGGCGAACTTGGAATTGATATGCTGTCGGCAAGCGGTCACAAAATCCACGGACCCAAAGGAATCGGATTTTTATACATTAAAAAAGGCGTTAAAATCCCCCCTCTTTTGACGGGTGGCGGTCAGGAAAAGGGTGTGCGCTCGGGGACCGAGGCGGTGCCGCTTATATGCGGGCTGCACGGCGCGATAGAGGAACTTCCCGACATAAAAACACAACTTGCAAAGCAGCGTGAACTTCGCGACTGCACCGCGCAAAAACTTATTGATACGGGGCTTGTCACGGTTAACAGCAACCCCGACTGTCTTCCCTATGTGCTCAACATTTCGGTGACGGGTTACCGTTCCGAGGTTATGCTGCATTTTTTGGAGGGGCGCGGAATATATGTTTCTTCGGGCAGTGCCTGTGCCAAGGGCGAGGGCAGTTTTGTCCTTAAAGAAATGGGGCTTGACCCAAAAACGGTTGACAGTGCGCTTCGCATAAGTTTCAGCCGATACAATACACACGATGATGCCGGCCGCCTCGCTATTGCGATTGTCGAGGCGGCGTCAAAACTCAGAAAGGCAAAATAATGAAAGAAATACTGCTTATAAAAAACGGCGAACTCTCACTCAAAGGGCTTAACCGCCGCAACTTTGAGGATAGAATGATTGCCAACATAAAGCGCCGACTTCGTCCGCTTGGCGAAATTGTCATAAGAAAGG
>JAZREH010000306.1:0-3763 GCA_045660705.1 Acutalibacteraceae bacterium | reverse complement strand
AAGGATGTTCATACCACGATAAAGACCCGCCTGAATATTTGTACCGCCGCTGACACTGGTACTCTTTTCAACCGTTGTTTCATTTGCGGTATCGGTGCGTACAGCATTGGTATACAGGGTTGCATTATTATTGCTTGCGGTTTCACGGCTTAACTGGAAGTAAGGAAGTGTGACCTCAACCTCCTCATAATAGCCCTGCCAAGGAAATGTGCCTGTCTGAACCCAGTCGCCGCGCTCAACAGTAGTCGCTTTATCGTATCTGCCAAGCGGAAGCAATGTCTGTGCAGTGTTACTGAACGCAACAACCGCAACCCTTGTGTAGGGATTAAGATCCATTATCTTTTCGATGGCAGAATTCGCCGCCTGAACTGTATTAAAAATACGGCTTTTCCCGTTGTCCATTCCGCTGTCGGAATTGCTCATCGAACCCGAAATATCTATAACAAGTACAACATCAACGGGTGCCTGTGTCTGTCCCGACACCGACTCACTTGTTGCAAGGGCGGAATATGCGACAAGGAAATCTTCGCCCTTTTGCTCGTCAAGATTTACGGTAACCGTTCCGCCGCCGAACTTATTAAACGACGCGTCACCCGTATACACCGATTTGTCGGTCCATATTCTGCCCGCATATTCGGTTGATACATTATCACCGAGCGACTGTGAGTACCGTGTCGATGTATCAAGGTCAGAAACGGCACCGTTTCCGCCGATATAATCCTCGGCAGAAACACCAAGCACCGAAAATGCCGTCGGTGCAATCGTTTCAAACACAAGCATAAAGACAAGTACAAGTGTTATTATTGATTTAAAGAGTTTATTTTTACGCATTTAAAACTTCCCCTTTCCCTATGCGAAAAACTCGATTTTTATTCATAATGTATTATATCATTTTTCAAAGATTTTGTAAATAAAAAAATCTCTCTTTCTTCCCGTTTTTAAACGAAAAAACGACCGTTCCCGTCAAAAAAACGAAACAGCCGTTTTCATATGCCAAAACCATAGAAAATATTACAAAATTTTCGTTGGATTCAATAAATTTTACACTTTAATTTTTGACGGATTTTTACCCGTTTCTCGCCTGAACGCCGCCGAAAAATAATTTTGACTGCTATAGCCCAGACGGCGTGCAACCTCGCACACGCTGACCCCACTACTCAACAGTTCGGTCGCTGTTTTCATCTTCAGTGAAACAAGGTATTTATGCGCGCCCATTTTGGCGTACTTGTCGAAAATCCTCTGAAGCCCCGATACGCTTACGCCAAGGTGCTCTGCTATTTCGGTGACGGTAGGGATTGATGTGATGTGCAGTTTCATATAATCAACCGCTTTTCCAAAGAGTTCAGCGTCGGCGGCGCCGCTTATTGCACTCTGGTTATCGGTTTGCGACAGGGTGATTACAAGTTGGCATATATACGACGCCACCATCTGCCCGAAAGACAGGTCCTTCCCTAAAAGGTGCCACCAGTTTATATCGCCCCAATCGTCACTTACAAGCCGACGGATTGTTGCCTCGTTGTGAAGATACTCTAAAAACGCCTGCATTACGGTGTTTGAGCGCGACCCGAGGCTGAAAACTTTATTTTCAACCTGTTTTGCAAGTTCGCCGTCAAGCGAGCACGAAAAACACAGTACCTTTGCCCTTTCTCCGCCCTCTACCACAAATTTATGCAGTTCAAGAGGCTTATGAAAAATTATATCGCCCTCGGTTAGGTTATGAACCCTTGAATCAGCAGTCACCCGCACCTGACCGCTTTGTATATACAGACACTCCCAGAAATTATGGGTTTCGCCCGCAAAATTATAATCCGCACCGTATGTTCTTTCAAAAATCGAATAAATGCGCTCAACCTTTACCGCCTGCCCGATACTTTGATACCGCCAATCCATAAAAACACCTCAATTTGAATCAAAAACATATATTTTTGACCTAATAACATATAGATTTATGTTTTCTAATCAAATATAATATAAAAAAAGCCTTTTGTAAAGGGGAAATTTTTTATGCAGAAACTTAAAGTTATTGTAATCGGTGCAGGCAGCCGCGGCGCGGCATACTCAAACTATATGTTCGATATGCCCGAACAGTTTGAAATCGTTGCCGTTGCCGAGCCTATTGATAGTCGCAGAAATTACATAAAAGAGCGTGCGAATCTTCCCGAAGATCGCTGCTTTACCGACTATAAACCCCTGTTTGAACTTGGAAAAATTGCCGATATTGCCATCATCGCAACGATGGACCGCCAGCACTTTGAACCCGCGATGACCGCTATTGAGCAGGGTTATCACCTTTTGCTTGAAAAGCCTATCGCCCCCACACCCGAAGAATGTGTTGCCATCACCCGCGCCGCAAAGAAAAAGGGTGTAAAGGTGCTTATCTGCACCGTTTTAAGGTACACCGACCTGTTCTGTACGCTGAAAGACATCATCGATTCGGGTAAAATCGGCGAGGTTATGTCGGTAAACCACGAGGAATGTGTCGGCAATGTCCACCAGACACACAGTTTCGTGCGCGGAAATTGGGGTAATGCAGAGCGCAGTTCCAATATGCTGCTTCAAAAATCCTGTCACGACCTTGACATTTTACAGTGGTTGCTCGGCAAAAAATGTAAAAAGATTCAGTCTTTCGGTAAACTTTCGTACTTCACCGAAAAGAACGCACCCGAGGGTGCTACCGATTACTGTGTTAAGGGTTGTCCCCACAGCGACACCTGCCCATACAACGCTGTAAAACTCTATTATGACGACAAAAACAACGGCTGGTTCAGAACAACCTGCGCCCGCGAACACGCGCCCACCGACGATGATATTATGCGCGCTATCACCAATACACAGTACGGCAAATGCGTCTACAAATGCGACAACAATGTTGTCGACCACCAGACCGTAAATATGCTGTTCGAGGACGATGTAACCGTAACATTTACAATGAACGCCTTTAACGCGGGTGGCAGATTCATCCATATTATGGGTACAAAGGGCGAACTTCGTGCAAGCCTTTCCGCGAATGAGCCTATCCGCGTGTTTGACTTTAACACCCGCAAGACCGAGGAAATTCCCGCCCACGGCAAGGACGGTATCACGGGCGGTCACGGTGGCGGCGATTCGGGCATTATCCGCGCCCTGTATGACAGCGCTATGGGTCAGTATGTCGGCAGCAGTGTTCCCGATATTGAGGAATCGTACTATAACCATATGCTGGTCTTTGCGGCGGAACAGGCACGCTTTACCGAAACGGTTGTTGATGTTGAAGAATTTATTTCAAAATTTTAAAAAGCAAATAACAAAACCCTCTAATGATATGCACCCCAAAAGCGTTTGACTTTTGGGGTGCATATAAATTTTATTAAACTATTTATAAGATTTCATTAGAAGTTCTTCAAAAGATACTTTAAATACTTTAGCAAATGCAATCACTTCAATATCGGTAACAAATCGTTTTCCACATTCAATACGTTGAATGGCATTTTTATCTATATCAATTCCTACTAATTGCATTTTGTCGGCAAGTTCCCTTTGAGAAATACCTATTTCAGTACGAAATCGAACAATATTTTTACCACAAACATTATTTAACCCATCGGCAGTTTTATTTATAAACATAAAATTCCCTCATTCTTGACATTTTGTGCTTGTCAATAATGAAATTATATGCTATAATTTGAAACGGTATGACATTTACTGAATGTCAAATTAAACTTTCAATAAAGCACAACTCCCCGATTGTCGCCAAACATTCAAAACCGACAGGAAAGAAGATTTA
>JAZREH010000305.1:0-7004 GCA_045660705.1 Acutalibacteraceae bacterium | reverse complement strand
AACACAAAATAAAACCTCTTGTTTGGCACAAGAGGTTTTAAGTTTACTGTACACCCTTGCCGCCGTCGACAAAGATGTTTTGTCCTGTTATATAACTTCCCTCATCAGAACACAAAAGGCTGACAATTCCCGCACAGTCGTCGGGCTTACCGTAAAAACCTACCGGTATACTGTCGGTGACCTTTTGGGCGTATTCGGGGTCGGAAAGCGCCTCAACATTACGGTCGGTATATATAACACCGGGGGCTACATTATTGACCGTTATGCCGTCCTTTGCAAGTTGAAGTGACAGCGAAACCGCCATATTGGTCTGTGCCGCTTTGGTAGCGGAATATACCAGCATATCGGGGTGGGGTTTTGCCTCCTGTACCGAGCCGATTGTGATTATTCTGCCCCAACCGTTTTTCTGCATATAGGGCACCACCGCCTGTATAAGACAGAGCGACGACACAAAGTTACAGTTTATCTGGTCGCGGCAGTCGTCAAGTGTAATATCGCGCCACGGCTTTTTATACTGTATCGAGGCGTTGAGAACAAGTACATCGATATCCCCTGCCTTACCGATAATATCCGACACACATTCGGGATTGGTAAGGTCGCCAATTATATACTGTGCGTTTCCGCCGTTTTGCCTTATTATATCTACTGTTTCCTGTGCCTTTTCGGAGTTTACGGCACCGTGGACGATTACACTATAACCGTCCTTTGCAAGGCGTATTGCAATCGCCCTGCCGATTCCCCTTGACGAGCCTGTAACAAATGCAGTTTTCATAAATTTCTCCTTATTGTAACACAAAGTGGGTCGGGCATTTTTATATCGTCCGAAACAATATCAGCACCGTCGTCATTTAACTTAAGCACCGCAACATTTCCACCCTCATTAGTACAGATAATATATCCGTCAACGATATCGAAATCTCGGGGCGCTTGACCGCCACAGGGTTTATTCCATAAGAGCCTCAGTTTTTCACCCTGTATTTCAAAACAGGAAATACAGTCGGCGCCCCTGTGCGACACATAAAGTCTGCCTTTATAAAGCCTTATCGCGGCCGCGGTGGACTGTCCGACGAAATCGGGTATTGCGGCATATGTGCCAAGCAATGTAAGTCGTCCGTCTTTAAAGGAAAATACGCTGACATCGTTTGAAAGTTCATTTACACAGTAAACATATTCTCCGCCAATGCAAAGGTGACGGGGTCCGCTTCCGTCGGGCACTTTCGCACACGATACAGGGTTTAAATCGCGGTCGTAAACAAAGACGGTATCCACGCCAAGGTCGGTACAAAGCAGATACTTTTTATCATCAGTCACCGTAACAAAGTGAGTATGTGCCATATCCTGCCTTGTGGGGTGTACCCCCTTGCCCATATGCGTAACCACCTTGTCGGGGAACTTTACAACATTACCCGACAGATAGTTTACGGCATAGACATCGCCGCCTTCTACACAAAGGTGGCAGGGCACGATTCCCTGTGATGTTTGGGGAGTTGTGCCGTTTACAAGGCAACCGTTCTTATCAATGTCAAAACTTACAAGACCGCCAAAGTTTGTTTCCTCGCTAATCTGACGCAAGAGGACATACGCCCTACCGTTATCTATTACGGCATACATCGGGCGGTCAAGGTCTACCTTTTCACAAAATTCAAGTTTCCCGTTTTCAAAGGTATAATGGTGTATGCCGCCCGCCTTATCACAGGAGGTAATATATATATGTTTCATCATTTATATTTCCACATCAAAGCGATTGCTTTCGTTTTTGTGTATTCCTACTTCAAAATCGGCACCGTCAATTTCGCCCGCATAATCGCCGTAAAATCCGCGGAAATCGATATAACCGTTTTTATCGGTGGTAAGTTCTACCTCGGTGCGCCAATCCTCACTGAACAGTTTTTTAAGGATCAGCGCCGACTTTTTAGGTGTTAAATCGTGGTGGAAAAGACCGCCGCGGCAATTGTTTTCGTTCCAGCCCTCACCGCTGTCATAGGTATAACCGTCAACCGTATTCCAATAAACCACCGTATCAACTGCGGGGTGGCTAAACCATATCGAATACCACAGTTTAAGCAGGTCTGCCTGAAGTTGCTCGTCCTCCTCGGTATCTCCGAGTGTAGATGCAGTAACCTCGGTTATCTCCAGCGGCAATCCAAGCTCACTCAGGATATCAAGTGCCTTGAAATAAGGCAAGGGATTGCACATATATGCATGATTTTTTATAGACTGATCATATTCCTTATCGGTACTTATCGTAGCGCCTGTAAACTGATGATTTTGAATCCCTATTTTATCAATAGGAGTTCCTTTAAGCAGAGCGTTTTCAAGCATCATATAGTAGGGATGACGGTAATCCTTGGTTACAAATTCAGGAAGAAAGTTTCCGTCATTTATAACAAGTGTTTCATTTGGAAAATATTTGCGAGCAAGCTTAAATGCCCATTCAAGTAAATCCTTATCATGGCTTATCACAGAGCCTACCCAATAAGTTAACAGCTCATTGATAACCTCAAATTCTACCATTCTGCCCGAATAACGCTCGGCAATCTGACGGAAACGCTCCTCATACTTTTCCTTTACCTTATCGCGCGGCAGTTTTTTAAGCCATTCGGGTACAAAATTCTCATACACAAGGCAGTGCAATTTCGCCGAAATGCCGTTTTCTTCACAGTACTGAAGACAAAGGTCGGGCGCAGGACGGCGGTATATTTTCGGGCTGTCCGCCGCATAACGGGGTTTGCCCTCGTCGGGTTCTAAAGTATCCCAATAAAAGGGTACGGTGGCAAGGTTAAAATACTCCTTGAACAAACGGCGGTACTCGGCATTGTCCTTTTCGTCCTTAAATTCATCAAGCAAAAAAATATTTGCACCGTATTTGAAATCGTGGCTTTTTTGGGTGAGTTTTACCTTTTTGCCCGCCGCAGGGTTTCCGTTTTCGTCGGTAAAGCGTATCTGACAAAAGCCTTTGCGGTTTTTTTCAATTCCTTCGGCAATGCGGGCATCAACCTCGTCCTTGCATTTTTCGTATGCCCCCATAAAAAGGTCGCGTTTTTCTTTTGCAGTAAGTGACGAATTAAGCATAATTTTTTCCTCCTATAATTACAGTTTAAAGCGCTGTTTGTGTATCATTCGGGTCACCGTTGCGGGCAAGGTCATATTCCTTTGACCAATCAAGGTCGCGGTATTCCTCACCCCTTGGGTCATTCTTTATCCAATCAAGCAGCATATCGAGCATTTCTTCGCTCCAAGTGTTTTTGTCAATCTGAGCGGTGGTAAATTTACCCTGACATATCATTTCAAAACCGAAATCATCCTTGACGTGGGTTTTTGCAGCACCCTCAACAACATCGGCAACAAGGTGACTCGGTATAAACAGCACGCCGCCACCTGCACCGAATACGATGTCACCGGGCAGGCACACCGCACCGCCGAAGTTTGTGATATCGTTCCAATCTTTCATAACAAATTCGCGAATAGGTGTCGGGTCAATGCCCCTATAATAAACCTGAACATCGGGCACCTTTTTCATCTGTTCAACATCTCTGATACCGCCCCAGATTACAGCACCGCCGTTCTTTGTACGCTTTTGAAGTGCGGTAGTAAGGTTTCCGCCCAGAAATGTACCCTTGTATATTTTATCATACATATCGCAAACCACAACATCGCGTTCGTAAAGGTGGTCGATAACCCACTGATTATAGTTACCCTGAAGCCCGTCTTCTGCACCCCTGCTAAACTGAACATCGTGCAAATCGGGTCGGGTCGGACAGTATGTACAGGTAACAGCACGACCCACAAGTTTTCTGTCATCGTTATGCAGTGTGTGCATCGGATTTTCGCCGCCGCCGACAAACTGATGCTCGTAACCAAGCACGAATATCGGCTTCCACACTTCTTCGAGCGTCATTCCGTAAAGCGCGTCAAGATACTTATCCTCTACCTTCGGTCTTCCATCAGGTAATCTCTCGCCTTTCCACAAGGGTGTTAAAGCGATAATTTTTTCTCTGTCATTAAAATTCATAACTTTACCTCTCGTATAATTTACAGTGAGATTTCCAATCCATCGCTATCAAAATTCACTGTATAAGTATTATCATCAACTATAACTTCGTATTCACCGTAGAAACCGCGGAAAGAAAGCTCACCATTTTTGTCAACAACTGTCTCAAAGGATGTATTCAATTCCTTATTGATTAAATTGTCCAATACATCATAAGCAGGTTTCCGGCTCATATCAAAACGCAGAAGACCACCGCCGCAACGATTTTCACCTTCGTTTGAGCCAAGCGGTGCGTATGCCGCATAACCGTCCACCAAATTCCACCAGACTATGCTCTTCATATTACGGGTAGCAAACCATGTCTTATATAACTCTTCCACAATGTACGCTTGGATTTCTTCGTTTTCATCTTTTAGACCACTGCCCGGAATGGTAATTTCAGAAATATGCATCGGATAACCGTAACTATCATAAATATCTAAAATCTCAATCATAGATTCTACATTCAGATAAGTATCACGAACAGTTGGATTTTCCATCTCTTCTGTGGTCTTAAAAATATGGTATTGCAGTCCTATTTCATCGAACGGAATTCCACGTCGGATAAATTCTTGCAACTGCATATTAAATGCCATATATTTACCCTCTGTGTAATAATCCCGCCAAATAGCCTCATTGGTTTCGTTTAATATTTTGATATTATCAGGAAAATACTTCTCACCTAATTGCAAACCGTATTCATCGTAATTTTCAAACAATTGCTTTACACCTCTGCGGTAATTACTCGCACTTTCGTTAACAATATCAAACGATGGAATTTTAGAAGCATATTCATCAGCTATTTCTTTAAAGCGACGTTCAAGAATATTTTTTCGTTCCTCAGGTGAATATGATTCAAGCCATTTAGGAACAAAGTTATTCCATGTCAAACAATGACCTTTAGGCTCAATATCATATTCTTTGCAAAACTCAAGACAGGTATCAGGTGCGGGACGGCGATATATAAATTCACTGTCCGTTCTCATACGCAAATGCCCTTCTTGCGGCTCAAAATCAGACCAATAAAACGGGACTACCGCCTGATTGAACAAATTGGCAAAAGCCTCCTTATATTGTATTTCCTTTTCGGGTTTTTCAAAACTTCCAAGCATAAATGCTGTTGTACCAAAATAGAATGCATGTTTCTTCTGCTTAACAGTAACTTTTTGTCCAGCCTTTGCAGAAAATTTTAAAGTGAAATTGCCTTTGCGATACTTTTCAATGCCTTCCGCATTGCGCTTCTCCAACTTTTCTTTATTTTTAAAAAAGCTATCTAAAATATAATTTTTGTCCATAAACTAACCTCATAATCATCAGGACCAAATTCTATCATTTGAAAATTCTTTATTCCATTCGTCTGTAGGCTCAAAATATCCAGGGATATTAGGATTGATGTGTTGTCTTAAAACCTCTTCATTAAGGTCATCAAAACCAAGACCTGGCTTTTCGGGTACTTTTATGAATCCGTCTTTAAATATCGGGTTTTCTATGCCCTTAACCATATCAGCCCACCAAGGAACATCAACAGAATGGAATTCGAGCGCTAACACATTGTGCATTGCCGCGGCAGTATGGACCGCCGCCAAACAAGCAACGGGGCTTTCCGCCATATGCACCGCCACAGCGACACCGTTTTCATCGGCAATATCGGCAATTTTCTTAAGTTCAAGCGCACCGCCACAGGTTAAAATATCGGGGTGAATAACCGACACACCACCTGCTTTTATAAGGGTTTCAAAGCCCTCTTTAAGGTAGATATCCTCACCCGTGCAAACGGGGATAGTTGTGGAGTTTTTAAGCCTTACATACTGGTCGGTATACATCCACGGCACCATATCTTCTATCCATGCAAGGTTATACGGCTCCATCCTACGGGCAAAGCGGATACAGTCCTCAACACATATATGTCCAAAATGGTCGATAGCAAGAGGTACTTCGTAACCGATGACATCGCGCACCTCTTTAACATAGTTTTCAAGAAAATCCAGTCCCTTTTCGGTAAGGTGTATGCCCGTAAAGGGGTGCGCGGTAGTAACAATAGAATAACTTTTCTGATGCCTTACCATATCCGCAGTAACTGAGCCGCCTTGAACATTAAGAATATGAGAAGCATACTTTTTCATATCATCAATAAAACCTAAAGGCGCATTAAGTGTGCCTTCCTCATCAAGTAAAAGTCCAATTCCCAAATCCATCTTTAAGAAAGTAAAGCCCATATCCATTCGCTTTTTAAGGGCAAGTCCCATATCGTGACCTGTGTGCTTGCCGTCAACATCGGTATCACAGTAAACCCGCACCTCATCACGGAATTTGCCGCCTAAAAGCTGATAAAGCGGCACGCCGTACGCCTTGCCTGCCAAATCCCAAAGCGCAATTTCGATTCCCGAAACACCGCCGCCCTGACGGGACGGACCGCCAAACTGCTTTATTTTACGGAAAATTTTATCCACATTACAAGGATTCTCACCGAGTATTCTGCTTTTAAGCATAAGGGCGTAGGTTTTAGAAGATGCGTCACGCACCTCACCAAAACCCGAAATGCCTTGGTTTGTATCTATTCTTAAAATAGTGCACCTTTTTGGTGCACCGTCGATATCGACAAACCGCATATCTGTGATTTTCAAATCGGTTGGATTAGAGCAAAAATTCATATTACCGTTCCTTTGCAAATTTTATTGTTGACTTTTTAAACACGAAAATTTAAAATCATTTATATACTACACAACATCGGCGCATTTTTCATCAACAATATTAAGAATTTTGCAAACTATATTACGAAAGGTCGTAAAAATATGATTTACGATATCGGGGATATACGCACTTCTTCTGGGAATACCCTGCTTAAAATGTGGATTGTAACGGTCCAAAAAGGTTGGCGCGGACACCGTCGTCACAACCACACTTGGTTTGAACTGTCCACCGTTTTAGAGGGCAGCGGCACCTACCGTGTCGGCGATGAGGATTTTACCATACA
>JAZREH010000304.1:0-1477 GCA_045660705.1 Acutalibacteraceae bacterium | reverse complement strand
ATTGCAAAGGAAAATGTTGTCGGCACACTTGCTGTCTGCTTTGTCGGGCTTGAAAACCTTATCGATGCCGAAAATATGAGCCTTGTTGAGGGTGCGGGCGGTCAAGCCGCGGGCGTTATGGCTATTACCAAAGCCGCCGCGCTTGCCTATCTTATGTTCAATCTTTACAGTCCGCCCTGCTTTGCCGCAATCGGTGCTATGAGTGCCGAAATGAAGAATGTAAAATGGCTTTTGGGCGGTATCGGTCTGCAACTTGGTATAGGTTATACGGTAGCATACATCGTTTATACGGTCGGTACGCTGATTACTGCACCCGAAACACTTGCGGTAACGCCTGCTTTGTGCGGTCTTGCGGCAATCCTTGTCGGGGTAGCGGCGGTCGTACTGATTTGTCGGAATACCGATAAAAAAATCGCCGTCCAGCGTTCACTTAAAAAGGTGGGTGCGGTAAAATAATGGAAAATTTTATCATTATCGGAATCATCGCCGTAATTATTGTATTGGCGGCGGTCTACATCATTCGCGCAAAACGGCGCGGCCGCGGGTGTATCGGTTGCCCGTACAGCGGCAACTGTGAAAACAAAGGCGCCCCATCGTCCTGCAGTAAGGGTGAATAAGTTAAAAAATTACAGGGATTTAGAACAAAACTTCGTTCTGAATCCCTGTTTTTCAGTCTGCATCGTTTCGCGCAATAGCGCCTCAAAAAGCAAGTGTTTTTAATCAGTATGTTATAATCTTGTGGTCGCCGTTTCGGTACTGTGTCGGGGTAAGTCCCGTTACGCGCTTGAACTGCTTGTTGAATGATGCGGTACTGTTAAACCCGCAGGCAAGGGCAATCTGCAGAAGGGTTTGCTCGTTTTTTTCGTCGCAGATAAGATATGCCGCCTTTTCGACCCTCTTTGATATAATATAATCCCATAAATTTGTCTGACACCGCTTTTTAAAGAGTGCTGAAAAATATGTTGGACTTAAATCCGCTACTTCTGATATAGTTTCAAGAGAAGGCGGCTCGGTAAGGTGCCTGTCGATGTATGTGATAGCCCGCATAATCCCTTTAAAGGATTGGTCGGTATCGTTTGATTGCTCGCAGAATCCAAAATCGCGTATAAGCGAAATGATAATAAGATTGAGCCGCGATTTTACCGCAAGCGAGTATTCGCCGTCGCGGTTTGTCAGTTCATCTTTTATGCCGAGTAATAAACCCTGTATACTGTCGCATTTTTCGGCGGGAATGATATTTTTAAATTCGGGCGAGTGTGTAAAACAAAAACTCTGGTGTGCAGCCGAAAGCCCATCGGCACCGCCTGCCCGTATGTATGACGGTTCAAAATGCATATTAAGAATACGAAGTTCGTGCGTTACATCGGTTATGCAGTGCTGTTCGTTACTGCAAAAAACAAGAACATCGCCTTTTTGTATGGTAAAATCCTTATCGCCGACACGGTAGGTGCCGCTGCCAAGTCGGAGGCCAAGCGGT
>JAZREH010000303.1:0-5814 GCA_045660705.1 Acutalibacteraceae bacterium | reverse complement strand
GGTCTTGCCTACGGCGACAGCGAAATAACCTACCTTATCCCCAACCAGATTGCCATAAACCGTATGATTACGGCGGGTGTATGGTCGGCGATGTCGGCGGGTATGCCGATAATGGTGGTAAACGGCGACACCGCGCCACAGGACATCACCAACGAGCCAGGTCAGATAATCAGGGTTTTCGGTTCTAACGAGGATGTAAGCGGCGCGATACGGTATGTTGCACCGCCCGATTTCGGTTCGGCATTTGATGACGGAGCAAACAACCTTATCGAAAACACACTGACCCAAAGCGGCGCCAACGAGGTTGCCCTCGGTGACAGTACCCCCGACAACGCGACGGCGCTTTTAACCATGAGGAGTGCCGCCACCTTGCCGCTTCGCCTTATAAAGATGCGTTTTTACGGCTTTATCGAGCGCGTATCCCGAATCTGGGCAGATTTCTGGCTTACCCAGTACGGACAGCGTAAACTTCTTGTCGAGGACAAAAACGGTGCCTTTTATATGCCCTTTGACCCGTCGCGCTACGGCGATATGGAGTTTACCGCAAGGGTAGAAACAGCCACACAAAACGATATCAGCACCACCGAAATTATGAATACCCTTGCCTCCCTTTTCGACAGAGGAATCATAAACAAGCGGCAGTTCGTTTCGCGACTGCCCGACGGTTTTTTGCCCGACCGCGACGGTCTGCTTTGTGAAATAGAGGAGGAGAAAAAATGACAGGAAACGACATTTTAAAACGCGCGCTTTTGCTTTTAGGCTACAATGACCATAACGGCAGTACAGCGGGCGAGACAGCAATTCGGGTCCGCGGTATTGAGGTTATAAATACTGTGCTTTACGAACTGTGTAAACATCAGCCTTTAGACACGCTTGAAGCGGAAATTACGGCGGGTGCCGATATTGCCGATGCCGCGGTTTACGGGGTTTCGATGTTAATTGCAAACGGCGAGGGCGACGGTGTACGCGCACCGCTTTTCACCGAAATTTACAACCTTAAACGCGCAAATATCAAGGCAAAGTCAAACCGCACCGTCGATGTTCTGCCTGTCTGCGGAGGCTAACAGTATGAGATATCCAAAGATAAAACAAACCGAACCTTTACGCTTTACTCCCGAACTGCCAAACGGGATAAAACCCGTAGAGTGTTTTGACGACGGCGACGGCACAAAACTTTGTGACGGACTAAATATCTGGCGCCGCGACGGGCGGATTTCGACCCGTCCCGCCATATGTTGCAGACCCGATTCGATAAAGGCGTTTGAAATGTATGAGCATGTGCTCAAAGGTCTTACGCCGACCGACAATCTTGCCCGTATCGGCGGCGAACTTTACAAAATCGCCTATGCGACCGTAACCGACAACGATTCAGCCGACGATGTGTGTGTCTACCTTTTGTCATTTACAGGCAAAATCATTCCGATTGGAAAAATTTCGGTGCGCCGCGTATCAGCCGACACCTTTTACAGGATACGCACCGTCGCATTCTTTCAGGGCGCGGCGGGCAGCGGTTGTGGAATTTACGCCTTTTTAAGGCGTGCGCACGGCGAAAATACCGCCTGTGAGGTCTACGAACTTGATACGGCGCTTGAAAACTGGAATATGGCATCGACCTTTTATACTCCGACGGTACAGAGCAACGGACGGGGCACCCGCTACAGCGAGGCAAGGCGCGAGGGTATGGGTTATGCCGACAACCCCGACACCCCCGAATCGGTCAATATGCTTTCGGGACGGTTCAGGGCGTATTTTACCTCCGACGGCTTTTCGGCAAGTTTCAAACTGCCCGCCTGTCCGCTTACACTGGGGGTAATTACCTGCCGTATGTATACCGCACCGAATCAGTTTGTCGAGTGGAAGATATACGAAGGCAGAGAAACGGCACAGGTCGAATACGGGGGCAAAACCATTACGATGAGTTGCAACCTGCAGTACGGGATACTTTATTTCAGCGACGAAAACGGTCCCTGCCCGCTTCCCTTTATAGACAGTTTCGGACCCAACAACATAACGGTTACTGCCGCTAAAGAATCCGACGCTGACGGTTTTAAAAAGGTGGTCGGGTGCGGCAAGGTTACGGTGGCAGGGTCGAGGATTTTTGCATACCAAAACCCCGATTTTCCGTCAGAAATATACTGTGCCGACACCGAAAACCCACTTTACTTTCCCGAAAACGGGTCACTCAGCATCGGCAACACTTCACAAAAAATAACCGCCGTTATGCCGTTTGGCGACGATGTTCTGGTCTTTAAAGAGGATGGGATATACAAGATTACGGTTACCGACGGCGGGCGGTACAGGTTAAATCTGCCCGACAGCGAATCGTCGCATCCGCTGTCATATCCCGATAAAATTTCCTGTCAGGCACTCAGCAGTAATACGGGGTGTCTGTACCCCGAAACGCTGTGTGAGGTTTCGGGCAACCTTTTATGGTACGGCGGTGGCGGCACGCTGTGTATTATGCAGTCGGCGGCAAAGCCCTATATCAAAATCACCTGTCCCGAAAAACTTAAAACTCTGCTTGACAGTGACGGTTTTGTGCCGTCGGTATTTGCTACGGCGCAGGGCGGAATATACTATCTTTTCTGCGATGGCTACATCTTTGTCTTTGACATAAGGCGGCCGCATTCATATACCGCACTTTCAGACCCTACACAGGGTGCGTGGTACATCTGGCAGTTGCCCGATGCAGTAAAAATACACGCCGCCACCGACGGGGCGTACGGTCCGATTATGTGTTGCACCGACCGATACAGCAGGGTAATCTTTACAGCGCGGCAGGGCGAAGAAAAGGACCTTTTAGTACAGTGTACGGGAATCAGCGTTAGCCTTGTTGAGTACGGCATACCGTCATTCTTTTCGACGGCGCAGTACCGTCTGCCCGACCGCACCAAACTTAAAAGTATTGAGGAAATATTTTTATCCTTTGAGGGCGACAGTATCGACCTTTCAATAGGCAAAGATAAAAACTTTTCTGTAACCCTTATCGGTGATGGCGGGCACAACACCGCACGGATAAAACCCGCACTCCGCGGGGTTGAGGGATTCTCCCTGTCGGTAAGCGCCGAGTCACCCTTTTCGGTTTCGGGATTTTCCGCCACCTATAGAAATCTTCCCGATGTAAGATGGGCGGCAACATAATGGGGCGCGCATACTATGGTGTAGGAGGCGGCGGTTATGAGCGGTGAAATAACGGTAGCACTACTCTCTCTTGTGGGTACGGTAATCGGTACGCTTGGCGGAATCGTCGCCTCGGCACAGATGACAAAATACAGGCTTTCGCAACTTGAAAAAAAGGTTGACGACATAAGCGGATATGTCCTTAAAATACCTGTTTTCGAGGAAAGACTCTCGGGGCTTAACACAAAAATAAATGATATTAAGAAAGGGAAAAGAAGTTATGAAAATTTCAAAGGGGACTATCGTCAGAACGGCGATGCTGCTTATTGCGATTGTTAATATTCTGCTTGAACGGTTCGGGCTTGACATCATTAAAACCGACGGAAATTTAATACTTTCTACGGTTGAGGCGATAATTGAACTCGGCTCTGTCGCCGCCGCGTGGTGGTACAACAACAGTTTCAGCCAGAATGCACTTCGCGCACAGCATTTCTTACAGGAACTTAAACAGGAGGAATTTTATGTTTAAGATAGCACTTAACGCGGGACACTACCTTGGTACGGCGGGCAAGCGCACGCTGAAGTCTATCGACCCGAACCAGACGCGGGAATGGGTGCTGAACGACCGCGTATGCGACAAGGTTAAAGCAAAACTTTCGGCGTATGACGGATACCAACTTCTGCGTATCGACGACACGACGGGCAAGACCAATCTGACCCTTAAAGCGCGCACCGACAAGGCAAACAGTTTCGGTGCCGACATTTATATCGGCGTTCACCACAACGCGGGTATAAACGGCGGGTCGGGTGGCGGAATAATGGCGTATGTTTACACATCGGTGGGGGCATACACCAAGAATATGCAGAAACTTCTGTATGATAAACTGATACAGAATACGGGGCTTAAAGGCAACCGCGCAACGCCCCTTGCCTCGCAGAATCTTGCCGAGTGCAGGGACACCAAAATGCCCGCGGTTTTACTTGAACTTGGGTTTATGGACAGCACCGCCGACACCCCCATTATTCTGACCGACGAATTTGCCGACAAGGCGGCAGATGCCATTGTCGAGGCGATTGCAGAACTTGGTTCGCTTAAATTAAAAGCGGTACCGCCGCCAAAAAGCAATACGGCGCGGTATTTTGTTCAGGCGGGCGCTTTTTCAGAAAAAGCCAACGCCGAAGCACTTGTAAACCGCCTTAAAAATGCGGGGTTTGATGCTATCATCAAGACCGAGTAACTACGAACAAGCAGGGTTTTGTGCTCTGCTTGTTTGTTCTTTTTATTCGCTTTTTTGCATATATATCTTTAGAATTAAAAAAGAAAGGCGAGATGTTCAGTGAAAGGATTTTATCCCGAGGGGGCAAACGGCGGAGGACTGAAAAGAATTATAACCCCGACCGACCTTGCACAGGCTCAGGCACAGGAAAGTATACTTGAGGCAACCGTAATGATGTGCGATGCAAACCACAATATGATAGTCGACCTTGGCTGTATGCGGGGGATTATCCCGCGTGAGGAGGGCGCGCTTGGCATAATTGAGGGTACCACCCGCGATATTGCGCTTATATCCCGTGTGGGGCGACCCGTATGCTTTACCGTAACGGCGGTAAAAAGCGATGATGGTGGACGGCTTTATGCCCTTTTATCCCGCCGCCGCGCACAGGAGTTATGCCGACAGGCACTGCTTACCCAAAACTGTGCGGGCGACATAATAGATGCTAAAATTACCCACCTTGAAAGTTTCGGTGTCTTTTGCGACATCGGGTGCGGAATTATTGCACTGCTTCCCATTGATTCGATATCGGTATCGCGAATTTCCCACCCGCGCGACCGATTCTGTCAGGGTCAGGATATCCGCGCCGTTATAAAATCGGTGGCTTCTGACGGCAAAATCACCCTGTCGCACAAGGAACTGCTTGGCACCTGGGAGGAAAACTGTGCAGGATTTTCACAGGGGCAGACCGTTTCGGGCGTTATCCGAAGTGTTGAGGAATACGGCGTTTTTGTAGAACTTGCGCCCAACCTTGCGGGGCTTGCCGAGCCGCGGCAGGATGTTTTCATCGGGCAGAGCGCCAGCGTTTACATAAAGAGTATCAACCCCGACAAGATGAAGATAAAACTGATAATAATCGACAGTTTTGACGGTGGCGAAAAGGTGCCGTGCGAATACTTCCACAAGGGCGGGCACATTGATTACTGGTGTTATTCACCCGAAAACTGTTATAAAAAAATATGCACCGATTTTACGGCGCACAATATATAATATACAAGGGCGACCGTTGGTCGCCCGTTTTTTTAACAACTTTATTATTTCAGCATACTTTGTATCCGCTTATGCAGGCGCACGACATAAAATGCCGCCATACGCGAAACGGCGATATCGTAAAGCAGAAAAACGACATTTCCTACGGCAAGCAGGATATATGCACCGTATCTGCCAAACTCCCCGAAATCGGCAAACGAAAGGTCAAAAAGTATCGACAGACCCCAATATACCGCAAGTACCGCGGCGTTAAAGGTGGCAAATTTAAGCACCCATTCAAGGACGGGTTTATGCATCCGTTCGAGCGCCGCTTTTAGTATCGGATAATACCCGAAAAAGCAGACAAACATCATCTTTGCCTCGGTTTCGGCGAAAATCATAACCAGCGCCGCCGCCGCAAAATAGGTGCAGACCGCCCATTTAAGGTTGA
>JAZREH010000302.1:0-5089 GCA_045660705.1 Acutalibacteraceae bacterium | reverse complement strand
GTTGGTGGTAGCTCTGCAGGAGGATATATTTCGCAAATGCTTTGTTTTGATGAAACCTGGTTATCTAAATACGGTATTAAGCCTACTGATGTTGCTGGATTTATTCACGATGCGGGTCAGCCTACCTGCCATTTCAATGTTTTACGCGAAAGAGGATTAGAAATACGCAGGGTAATTATAGATGATTCTGCTCCGCTGTACCATATAGGAGGGAGTGATCAATATCCACCTATGCTTATTATTGTGTCTGATAATGATATGCAAAACAGATATGAGCAAACAATGCTTTTGGTTACCACCCTTAATCACTTCGGTCACTTTGAAAAAGTTGAATTTAAGATAATGAATGGTACGCACTGTGCTTATGTTAATGCTGTAGACACAAACGGAGAGAGCGTATTTGGTAAAATAGTCCAAAACTTTATTTGTAGGTGATTATGATGCAAATTTTATCGATTGGGAATAGTTTTTCCCAGGATGCGCACAAATGGCTATATAAATTAGCACAAGATAATGATATTAATTTAGAAACTGTTAATTTATATATAGGCGGTTGCAGTTTGAAAATGCATTGGGATAATATTAAAAGTAATAATGCTACTTATGATTTTGAGCCTAATGGAAATTGCGGCGAAAGAAAAATTAGTATTATGGAAGCATTAAAATTAAAAAAATGGGATATAATCACGCTTCAACAAGTAAGTGGTGCAAGCGGAATATATGAGACTTACGAACCATATGTCTCATCAGTAGTGTCAACAATAAAAAAAGAACAGCCTAATGCAAAAATATATTTTCATCAAACTTGGGCTTATGAAATTGATGCAGATCATAGTGATTTTGTAAATTATAATAACAATCAAAATAAAATGTATCGGTGCATTAAAGAAACTAGTAAAGTTGTGGCGGAATCTATTAACGCCAATCTAATACCATCCGGTGATATAATTCAAACGTTGCGTGAATCTATTCCTGAGTTTGATTATAAAAACGGTGGCTTATCTCTTTGTCGAGATGGATTTCATTTGTCTTTGGATTATGGTAGATTCGCCGTTGCGGCTACATGGTTACGCACAATAACTGGTCAAGAAATTAAAACATCAAATTTTGAGGATTTTAATCCAGAGTTAATATGCAAAATCATTAATATTGTAAACAAAAAAATATAGTCAATACTTTTTAATAAAAATAATTTTTAAAAAATCTATATAATTATCTCATTAAAGGAAACTATTGCCCAAATTTCATCTGTTCTGCCGAGTGCAGGTGTGACTTTAAAAATGCAAACAAAAAATTTATACGGGTCTACATCTGATGCTTTTGCAGTCTTTATCAAACTAAATGTTACTGAACTGTTTGGGGTACCGATCTTTATCATATATTATTTTAGCATCACCGTAAATATGTTGATATTTGATTTTTCCGTCTTCAAAATGATGCGCCCTATCGTTTTCGGTTTTTCGGTCGGCAATTTGTCGTAAGGCCATTATCATATCTCGACAAATCCCTTGGGGCAGTGCATCAAACGAATGTCCGTCATACAAATCTGTTATGCCGTATTGATTAAGTTTACTGTCGAATTTTTCAAGTGTATCGGCATAGCATTCGGGCTTTGCAGAATTTTCCCAACAAAGCCAAGTGTCGACATTTACACTGTCGCCGGTAAGGGCATAGTTTTCCTTCTTGTTTATAAAACAGAAACAGCCGTCACTGTGACCCGGAACCGCGCAGGCTTCAAGTGCAACACCGCCAAGGTCGATTTCTTCACCGTCCCTTAAATAATGATATTTGTTTTGGTGATAATACATTTCGCGATCTGCCTTGCCGATGTGAACCTCGTCAAAAAGGTCGGCGTTGCCGATGTGGTCTTGATGGCAGTGTGTGATATAAAGTGCTACGGGCAGGTCGGTAATTTTTCTTATGACTTCCAAAAGCGATTTGTCTTCACCCAAACCCGCATCTATAAGAGCTGCTTTTCTATTTCCAAGTATCAACTGCATAGAAAAGAACATTCTTCCGTCGGTCAGTTCACTGATGATGTAAAAGTTTTCCTTAATTTTTCTGGTAATAAACATCCAATCACCCTTTCATATATTAACATAATTATCTCTGCTTTTGTATATCAATTTTGATCGTTTTATTTTACTTTCGTGCTTTTGTTATACGAGTTACTTGAAGCAGGAGAAGAAGTATGATATATTGAACTAAACTGAGGGGGCGCATTTATGGAAAACAAAATGAATAAATTATGGGACTATATTTTTGATATACTGTTTTGTAAAAAAACCAATCTTATTTATGAACACAGAACATCGTATGCTGAAGACGGTACTGTGGCAGACCTGCCCACGCCCGAAGCCATATCTTTACAGGCACCAAATCCCTGCGGTTGGGGAACGGGTATGGAGGATAGCGCCACAAGTGCGGGAATTTTACTTGATGCAATACTTAACCGTTATGCTGTGACGCGTGACACATCGATGCGCGAATATGCCAAAAAGATTTTCGAGGGTATAAAACTGTGTGCCACCGTTTCGGGCAAGCGTGGATTTCTTGCGCGCAGTGTTTCGCCCGAAGATATGAAAAGTTTTTACTATAATACCTCGCGCGACCAATATACACACGTTATATACAGTCTTGTAAAATATATGAACAGTGAACTGTGCGACGAGACGGATAAACCTTGGATAAAGGATACGCTTGTGGCGTTTGCCGAACTGGTAGAGCGCGAGGCAACACCCGAAAACGATTATCAATTGATGCGCGCCGACGATAAGGTGGGTATAGTGTGTGCTATGTGGAATGTGCGTCCGCACGAAGCGCTTAGAATACAGATGTTTTACCTTGCGGCGTGGGTTGCAAGCGGTGACGGTCACTGGCTTGAACTTTATAAATCGTGGCGGGATAAGGGTATCAAAAAATCTTGGGAATACTATTCGGCAGACAGTATGTGTATCCTTGTCCAGATGCAGGTTTCGGCAAGGTTTTTATATGATTTTGACCCCGACCAAGAATACCGCAAAAAGTATCTTGAACTTCTGAAATACTGTGCGGAACACGCATCGCAGTTTAAAATCGAAAATATCTGCGATTTGGATATAAACTTCCTTGGAAAAGCGTGGCACGAATGGGACCTTAAATTTCAGTGGGGCAATGTGATAATTAACGGATATGCTTATGTAAATCCGCAGGATAAACTTTTAAAGGCAATATGGCCGCTTATGGATTTGGGTGACGCTATATCGACACAGGCGCTTTGTCCCGATTGGGAAGTGCCCGAAACACAGTTAATTCAACTTACACAGGTTGTTGATATGATTAACCTTGAGATCCACGCCAGCCGCGCACCGGTTCGACTTTGCGCAGGATACTGGGCTTACAGGATAATAAAGTAGTAAAAAACAGGTGATTCGCAGACATTTGCGAACCACCTGTTTTTTAAGATACTGTTCCTTTAAGATTTTGGTTTTTCCAGTATTCAAAGCGTTCTTTAAGAGAGTTGATTTCGTACTGCTCACCATATAGCGGGAAATGAATAATATCCGACTGAATTACCGATTTTTTCTGTGGATAGCGCTCGGCGTCAAGCGTTGCCGCACGCTGACAAAGGTCGGTTTCATATTCCACAAGTTTTTCAAGTTTAAGCGCTTCACTTGAACCGCTTGTGAAGTTTAGTATGATCGTAAAAAACGCATTTTTTTCGGTGGCAAGCACATCGGGTATTTTCGGATTGTCGTTTTCAAGTGTTGTAAAAAACAGCAACTGTCCGATACCGATATCATTCAGAAAATCACTGCGTTCGGTTTCTATACGTTCATCCACCCAGTCCAGCTGCAAAAATGAATCGCCTGTTGGTATCCAGTGCTTGTTTTCGATTCCGTATTTTACAAGACGGGTGCCTTCGTCCGAAAGCAGAAATGATATAAGGTCATTTACGGTTTTTTGATGTGCACTGTCTTTAAAGATATAAGATTGACAACTTCCGTACGGGTTGACAGAATAGGCGTTTTTCGACATATCAATAGAAATAGGTTCCCATCTGAAATTATCGGATTCAAAGTTTATATGGTTTATACAGGAACAGGAACCGATATAAAACAGACTTCGTCCGTTAAGTGCGGTATCAAGCGCTTTTCCCGAAAGCGACATACTTTTAAGCGTAAGATCGCTCACTTCATTAAGCCACGACGAAAGACTATTCCACTGGGGTGAGGAAATGCTGTGCTTTACAACACCTTCCTGTTCAAATACGGGGTATATGCCGAACAGGTGCTTAAGAGTTTCGAGGCCTCCGCCCGCATTACCCAACACTATAGGTATTGGCTCGACATCTGATTCCCGTGCAGGATAGGGGATATCGGCGGTACGGTGCAGATCGTCGTAACGCTCTACAAAAAGTTTTGAAACACTGATTAAATCATGGATTGTTCGGATTTCTGGTCTGCCTAAAAGGTCGTAATACGGTTGAGCTACCCAAACACCCTCGGTAATGCCGAAAGATTCTTCTGACAGTTGCTTTTCGGTGGCGTATCTGCCCGGAATACCGTACAGTGTGCCTTCGGTTTCGGATAAAAAGTTTTGGGTTTCCTCGGGGATACTGTGATTACAGTTTTTAAGTATTTCATTGGCAGGAACAACCAGTTCGTTTAAGGCAAGAAACTGTCCTTCTACTGACATCGCTTCCATAGTAAGAATATCGGGACAGGTGCCGTTGCTTATCATATGTTTTAAAATCTTCGTGTTGAACGAATCGTAATATTCAAATTCGATGCTGCAATTGAATTTTTGCTTTATAAAGTTCAGAATTTCGCTTGATTCGTTTATGCTTTTTATGTAGGGGTTGTATTTTACTATTCCCCATTTGAGAGTTGCGGTCGGGGTCGCCGTCGTGTCGCTTTTGGACGGTTCCTTTTTGCACCCGCAAAGTAAAAGCAAAACGGCAACAACAATTGATACAATCCTTGTAATACTTTTGTTTTTTTTCATATATACACCCTACACCTCGGAATCGGTATGTTCGAGACTTTCGATATACTTGTTGTTAAGTTGCGTAGGTATTTTAAGGGTAGCGGTAAAAACACCGTTTGCG
>JAZREH010000301.1:0-2791 GCA_045660705.1 Acutalibacteraceae bacterium | reverse complement strand
GACCTTGTGGATAAAAGCGTGTCGGCAGGACTTGACACCGTTGCGGTAAGAATGCCGAGCGACAGGGTAATATGCGACATAATAAGGGAAAGCGGACTTCCGCTTGCGGCACCGTCGGCAAATATTTCGGGCGCACCGAGTCCCACATCGGCAGGTCACGTAATCGCCGACCTTGACGGAAAAATAGATGCCGTTGTGTGCGGAAACGACTGTACCGTCGGTGTTGAATCTACCGTTGTTTCGGTGACCGCGGACACCGTAAGACTATTGCGACCGGGTGCCGTTACGGCAGAGCAGATTGGTGCGGTGGCGGGTAATATTACGGTGGACAGCGCCGTTTTAGCAGAGCCGCAAAAGGACAAACCTGTAGCATCCCCAGGTATGAAGTATAAGCACTACGCACCGAAGACCGAAACATTTCTTGTCGAGGGCGACAGTGACGGTTTTGCCGAATTTGTAAACGGTAGGGAAAACTGTGTTGCGCTGTGTTTTGAGGAGGATGCCGACAAAATAAACTGCCCTAAAATATGTTACGGCAGTAAGGCTGACGAATCCACCCTTGCGCGTGGTGTGTTTGCCGCACTTCGTAAATGTGACGATATCCACACCGATGCGGTGTATGTTCACGCGCCGTCAAAAACGGGTGTCGGACTTGCGGTGTATAATCGGCTTATCCGCGCCGCAGGATATAAGGTAATAAAACTTTAATTTTGCAGATAATATTTGTGTGACGGTGAAAGGGGTGTGTTTATGGGCGTTATGATAGGGCTGACGGGACCTACGGGTGCGGGCAAAAGCAGTGTTGCACAGGCTGTTAAAAAACTTGGTATAAAGGTTATTGACTGTGATATCGTCGCACGCGAGGCGGTCGAAAAGGGAAGCGACGGTCTTGCGGCGGTGGTTTCGGCTTTTGGCGATGACCTTGTTTTAGCCGACGGTACACTGAACCGCCGTATGCTTGCCCGACGGGCGTTTTCTACCCCCGAAAACACAAAACTTTTAAACGATACACTTTTGCCGCATATTGTAAGGCTTGTTAAAGCACAGGCGGGTGACAGCGATGTTCTGATTGATGCGCCCACCCTTTTTGAAAGCGGTATGGATGCCGTCTGTACCGATACTGTGGCGGTGCTTGCCGACCCCGATATACGGCTGAACAGGATAATACAGCGCGACGGCATTTCGCTAAAGGATGCGCAAATCCGTATGAACGCGGGAAAACCCGACGGCTTTTATATCGGACGCGCAGGACATATACTTTATAATAACGGCGACGGCGACGCCTTTGTAAAACAGGCAACCGCACTGATACAACAACTATTCGGAGGTAATAAGAATGAGTGAGAAAAAAAGCCCTGCTGAAATATTAAGGGAAGAACTGTTTTTAAAGCGTGAAAACGGACGGCTTACTGCCGAGGAAGGGGTGCTTTCGGCGGCAGACGACTACTGCGAGGGATATAAAAAATTCCTTGACACCGCCAAGACCGAGCGCGAGGCGGCAAAGGCGGCAATCGCTATAGCAGAGCAAAACGGTTTTATAGAGTTTGACCGCAGTAAAACCTACAAGGCGGGCGATAAGGTCTATATAAACAACCGTGGTAAGACGGTGGCTTTTGCCGTTATCGGCAAAGCGCCTGTTGAGGATGGTGTAAATATAACCGCCGCGCATATCGATTCACCGCGCCTTGATTTAAAACCCAACCCGCTTTATGAGGAGATAGAACTTGCACTCTTTAAAACCCACTATTACGGCGGTATCCGTAAGTATCAGTGGCCCACCGTGCCGCTTGCCCTCCACGGCGTTTTTGCTAAAAAGGACGGCAGTGTGGTTGAGGTTTCGATAGGCGAAAAGGCAGACGAGCCCAAGTTTGTTGTCAACGACCTTTTGCCGCACCTTGCCGCCGAACAGAGCAAGCGCACCCTTGCCGAGGGTATAAAGGGCGAGGAACTGAATGTCCTTATCGGCAGTCACCCGTTTAAGGATGACAAGGGTAGCGAACTTGTAAAACTTAATATACTGAAACTTCTCAATGAAAAGTACGGCATTACCGAGGCAGACTTCCTGTCTGCCGAACTTGAACTTGTACCCGCTTTTTCGGCGTGTGATATCGGTCTTGACCGTTCTATGATAGGTGCCTACGGTCAGGACGATCGCGTTTGTGCCTATCCCGCGCTTACTGCTATCTGCAATATCGAAAATCCCGAAAAAACGGCGGTTGCGATTCTTGCCGATAAGGAAGAAATCGGCTCGGACGGTAATACGGGTCTTAATTCCGATTTCCTTATGCACGCAATAGGCGACCTTGCAAAAATGCAGGGCGGCGATGTTACCGTCGCACTTCGCAATTCACAGTGTCTGTCTGCCGATGTTAATGCGGGTCTTGACCCGACATTTCAGGATGTTATGGAGCGCCGCAACGCAAGCCGCTTAAACTACGGTGTTGTGGTCACCAAATACACAGGTGCACGCGGAAAATCGTCGACCTCTGATGCATCGGCGGAATATGTCGCAAAGGTACGCGCAATGCTCGACAATGCGGGAATCGTTTGGCAGACGGGCGAACTCGGTCGTGTTGACCTTGGCGGCGGCGGTACTGTTGCTATGTATATCGCAAACCTCGGTGTCGATGTTGTTGACCTCGGTGTTCCGGTACTTTCGATGCACGCACCCTTTGAAACCACCGCAAAGTTCGATGTGTATATGTGCTACAGGGCAATGTACGAGTTTATGAAGTAAAAATTTAAAATTTTATGTATTCAGCGCATTTCTTTCCAAATACTAATATGCGGA
>JAZREH010000300.1:0-4039 GCA_045660705.1 Acutalibacteraceae bacterium | reverse complement strand
CGATGAACGGTAAAGTTCGGCATCGGCCTTTTTTACGGTATCAAGAAAACTTTTCTGTGCAAGTCCGCCAAGCGCATCGTTTACAATAAACTGTTCAAATGCTACCGTAACGGTAAAGGACAGCAACAGTCTTCGTTGTATGAGCATCTCATAATCGCTGAAACTTTCGTCCTTATCGGCATCGTTAACATCGCTGATAAAGCGGCGCGCTATATCCTCACCGAGCAGTTTCGCATTCTGCGCCTGTTCGGCAGTATACATTTCACCGCCGTCGCTTGCCTGCCTGTGCCGTTTGATATCCTCCGAGGGTCTGTCCCCCGCAATCTTTATATCATTGTCCAAATCGGAGCACATTTTCCCCACTCCTTTGTTTTTTAGTTATCTTTGATACTTTTAAGTGCCTGTGCAAGTTGTGCGGGGCAGGATGTGTTTTTAAAACCGCACTTTATGTTTTCAAGTTTTTCGATAACATCGTCAATCTTCATACCCCGAACCAGTGCGCCTATTCCCTGCAAATTACCGTTACAACCGCCGATATAACGGACATTCATAACGGTATCGCCCTCAACATCAATTATGATTTGCTGAGAACAGACCCCCTTAGTTTTATATGTGTATTGCATCAAAAATATACCTCTTATCTATCCTTAAATTTATTACTGCGGACAGGATGACGGAGTTTGCGCAGTGCCTTTGCCTCAATCTGACGGATACGCTCACGGGTAACATTAAACTCGGTACCGACCTCCTCAAGGGTATGGCAACGTCCGTCGTGCAGACCGAAACGCAGTCTTATAACCGCCTCCTCGCGGGCGGTAAGTGAATGAAGTACAGTATCAATATCCTCGTTAGTAATGGTCTTAAGTGCCGCCTCGTCGGGAGCAAGAGCCTCCTCATCGCTGATAAAGTCCATAAGACGGGAATCCTCCTCGGGACCGATGGGGGTTTCCATCGAAACAGGCTCCTGTGCGACACGCATTATTTCCCTTACCCTTTCAACAGGAAGTTCCATTTTTTCCGCGATAAGTTCCTCACTGGGCTCATAGCCGTTTTCGTGCAGAAGTTGACTCTGAATCTTTTTAAGACGGTTTATGGTTTCAACCATATGAACGGGTATACGGATGGTACGCGCCTGATCGGCAATCGCGCGGGTTATAGCCTGTCTTATCCACCAAGTAGCATAGGTAGAAAACTTAAAGCCCTTGGTATAGTCAAACTTGTCAACCGCCTTTATAAGGCCGACATTACCCTCCTGAATAAGGTCAAGGAAGTACATACCGCGACCGACATACTTTTTAGCAATACTTACAACAAGGCGCAGGTTTGCCTCGGTAAGGCGGCGCTTTGCACCCTCGTCACCCTCACCGATTTTAACGGCAAGTTGGACCTCCTCATCGGTTGTAAGAAGCGGAACACGACCGATTTCACGAAGATATACCTTAACAGGGTCGTCGAGCGAAAGACTGTCAAACGAGAGGTCATCCTCAAGATGTTCAACATCCATTTCCTCAAGTTTGAGGTCGTCGTCGGTAGGTTCGTCGTCAAAATCAAGTTCAAGAAGCGGCGGCTCGCTAAAGAGTTCGTCAAGGTCTTCGGGCGCATTTTCGATATCGTCCAAGGACTGCTCGCGTTCCTCCTCAAGTACCTCCTCTACAGGAGTCTGCTGCTCTGTAATTTCTTCGTTTTTCTTTGCCTTGCTTTTAGAAGTTGCCATAGTTTTATTTCCCCTTTTTATTTTCAATCAACTTTCTTAAATTTTCCGCCCAGTCATCGACCGACATATCCTTTACATCAACCGATTTACCAAACATATTCTCATCTAATATTACCTTAATACTGTCATTTAATACGGTAAGCGCGTTCTTGCCGCCCCGCTCGCTATTGACAAGCGATACGATATACCCCATTTCCGCCGACGAAAAACCGTCGCCAAAATACGATATATCGGGGTCGCGACCGCTTTCAAAAATCTCCAGAATCCGTTCATACACCCTACGGTTAAGGGTTGTAAGCATCTTATCGGCAGGAAGTTTTTCCTTTGCAGTTTCGATTAGGTCGGGATGTCTGAAAAGCACCGCAATCACCGATTCCTCTGCCTTTGCCGCCGCAGGATACTGTCGGCGTTCGGGGTTTATATCGGTACTGCTGTATTTAGGTGTAATAAGGTCTTTTATCTCCTTTTTCTGGCGTTCCTTTACAAGGGTTTTTCGCACACTGTCGACGCGGTCGGTTATAGCGGTGCGCGACACACCGTACTTATCCGAAAGTCGTCCGATATAAAGGTCGCGGGTCATCTGGTCGGGCACAGCCGCCAACACCTCCGCCGCCGCCTTAAGATATTGCAGACGCCCGTCATCGCTTTCGGTATCGACACCCTGCGCCGCCATAAGCAGTCGGTATTCGAGTTCGCTCTGCGCGCCCTCAATAAGTGCACCGAAACGCGCGGTACCCTGCTTTTTGATAAATTCGTCGGGGTCTTTAGCATCGGGAAGCACCACAACACGCACATTAAGACCCGTATCCTTAAGTATCTCACCCGCGCGCTTTACCGCCTTTTGTCCCGCGGCATCGGCATCGAGGGTCAGTACGATTTCCTTTGTGTATTTAGTAAGCAGGCGCGCCTGTTCTGCCGTAAATGAAGTACCGAGTGCTGCAACGGTGTTTTCAAATCCCGCCTGATGCAGGGATATAACATCCATATTGCCCTCAACCAGAATAATTCGTTCCTCACAGCAGTTTTTAGCAAAGTTCATACCGAAAAGGTTTTCACTCTTTTTATAAACAGGCGTGTCCGATGTATTAACATACTTTCCGCCCGCCTTATCCTCGCCGGGCATCGCCCTGCCGCTGAAACCGATTACGCGACCGCGTATATTGATAATCGGGAACATTGCCCTTTTACGGAATCGGTCATAGTATGTCCCACGCTGACTTTTACCGACAACATCCGCCTGTTGCATTTCGTATTCGGTAAAGCCCTTGCTTTCAAGATGTTTTTTAAGCGCATCCCACGAATCGGGCGCGGCGCCAAGACCGAAATGCTTTATGGTGTTTACAGTAAGACCTCTGCTCAAATAATAATCAAGGCACCATTTACCCGCGGGTGACATAAGGTAGGAATGATAAAAACGCGCCGTTTCGCGGTTTATTTCATAAACCGTATTGCGAAGCCGCTGCATCGAATCGTCATACCCGTCCTGCGAAAGTTCAACGCCCGAACGCTCGGCAAGAAGTTTTACCGCCTCCATATAATCGAGGTTTTCAATCAGTTTTGTAAAGGTGAAAACATCGCCGCCTACACCACAGCCAAAACAGTAAAAGGAACCGTTTTCGGGATAGACCGTAAACGACGGTGTCTTTTCATTATGAAAAGGACAAAGCCCGATGAGGTTTTTGCCCCGCCTTTTAAGGTTGACATAGGTGCTGATAACACCCTCAATATCATTACGGTATTTTATTTCCTGTATTATTTCCTCTGGTATTGCCAATGTTTTCACCACCTTTATAATATATTATTGTTTCTTACAATTTCCAGAATTTTGGGATATAGATATCCGAATACGCCATTACCGCATAGTGGTCGGTCATACCCGCGATATAGTCGGCGGCGGCACGGTTAGCACCCTCAGTTTCATATATCTTTCTGTACTCTGCCGACAGTCGGTCGGGGTTTTTGATGATATATGTAAAGAGTCCCTCAACAATATCAATGACCTTGGTTTCCTCCGACTTGGCTTTAGGATTTGAATAAACTGCCGAAAACAGGAATTTGTGCAACATATCGTAGCATCTTTCGGTGTCGGCATCCATTTTTATATCGGTATCGCTGTTTTGGATAATTGAGCGTACAAGACTGTTTATGCGGGCGCTTTTATTGTTTCCAAGCACCTCGACAACCTCGCGCGGAAGTTCCTCCTCGCTCAAAACCCCTGCCCTTACGGCATCGTCAATATCGTGGTTAATGTAGGCGACCCTGTCGCACACCCTGACAACCTTTCCCTCGACCGTCTGCGCCCACTCGTCGCGCGTGTGGTGAAGT
>JAZREH010000299.1:0-1093 GCA_045660705.1 Acutalibacteraceae bacterium | reverse complement strand
CCCGACAAACTTAACCAACTGCGCCACGCAAGGATGTTCAGCGGCGGTATCAATGATGTTAAGCGCCATATGAAGCGCCACGCCGACATTATCAGACCGAAGTTTGACAACGTTTTATCCGAACTTGAAGAAAAGATTGCCGGAACAGGTATTGCACGCTGGAACAAGCCGCGCGGCGGATACTTTATCAGCCTTTATGTGCTTGACGGCTGTGCCAAACGGGTCGAGCAACTCTGTGCCAATGCGGGTATGGTACTTACCCCTGCGGGTGCGACCTATCCTTACGGAATCGACCCCAAGGATTCCAACATCCGCATAGCGCCAAGTTATCCGTCGGCTACCGAAATCAAAACTGCCGCAACGGTGCTTTGTGCGGCGGTAAAGTACGCAGCATTGGAAAAACTGCTTGAAAAATGATGTCAAAAACAGTAAGAAACATAGAAAATTTCGTTTAGATTGACTTTTTTACTGTTTGTGTGTATAATTATTAAATAACATTTATTTGGAGGATTGGCAAATGAAGTCCAAAAGAACACGCAAGCCGGTATTCTTTGTGATATTCATTCTGATTGCGGCACTTACCTATACCGCGTTTTTCGGAATAAAGAACTACTACGGCGACAGAAAAGATGTTTATATCAAGGGTGCCGACGAAATCCGTTGGGGAATTGATATAAGCGGCGGTGTCGAGGCGATTTTCTCTCCCGATATCGAAGATGTAAAAATAACCGATGACGATATGGCATCGGCAAAGGCGATTATTGAAACCCGCCTTGTTCACAACAACATCACCGATTATGAGGTATATACCGACACTAATAATCATCAGATAATCGTCCGTTTCCCGTGGGCTGCCGACGAAAGTGAATTTGATGCACAGGCGGCTATACAGGAACTCGGCGAAACTGCACAACTTACCTTCCACAACGGTGACGATAACTCTACCGAGGCATTTATGACAGGTAAGGTCGTCCAGTCGGCTACCGCTACATACGGACAGATAAGCGAAAACGGTGCCGCACAGTATTATGTTGCACTTAAACTTGACAGCGAGGGTGCATCCGCCTTCGCAACTGCCACCGCAAAGGCTGCG
>JAZREH010000298.1:0-6128 GCA_045660705.1 Acutalibacteraceae bacterium | reverse complement strand
ATGCCGATGCCGACCACCGCAAAATCAAGTTTATTACTGCCCGAATAAGCACCCTCGGTAAGTATTCCGCAAACCTTTTTACCGTTCAGATAAATGTCGTTTACCCACTTTATACCGCACTTTTTATCGCACAGCGATTCTATCGCCCGTGCGACTGCCACCGCCGCCGCCGCAGTGACGGTAAGGCTGTCAAAAACCGAGGTTTCGGGGCGCAAAAGTACCGACATATAAAGTCCGCCGTCTGGGGATAAAAAACTTCTGCCAAGCCGACCTCTGCCACAGGTTTGCCTGTCGGCTACCACAACGGTACCCTCGTCGGCACCCTTTCTTGCAAGGTCTTTTATATATGCATTTGTCGAGTCAACTGAGTCGAGATGAATAATCTTTTTTTCCACAAAATCACCCATTTTATTTTAAAGGATTTTTTAAAAAGAGTCAATTAAAATTACAATTTTCGACATAAAATAAAAAAATAGTGCTTTTTTCTTTCTTTTATGGTATAATGTGTTTTTAAAGGGGAAAAGGAGGTATTTTTTTGAAAGAAAAAAAATGGATAAAACTGCGGCACAGTATTATCCGCAATATTCTTTATACGGTAATTTATCCCTATTCAAGGCTGAAATATTCGATAAAAATTGAAAAATTCAAGGAACAGGAAAAAAGACCGTATCTGGTGCTTTACAACCATCAGACCGCCTTTGACCAGTTTTTTGTAGGTATGTCGTTTAAGGGGCATATGTACTACCTTGCATCGGAAGATTTGTTTTCAAACGGTTTTGTATCGACGGTTATACGCTATCTTGTGGCGCCAATCCCGATAAAAAAGCAGACCCTTGATGTAACGGCTATAAAAACCTGTCTTCGTGTCGCAAAAGAGGGCGGAAGCCTTGTAATCGCGCCCGAGGGCAACCGTACTTTCAGCGGAAAGACCGAATACATAAACCCGTCGATTGCATCGCTTGCAAAGAAACTTAACCTGCCGATTGTTCTTTACAGGATAGAGGGCGGTTACGGTGTCCACCCGAGGTGGAGTGATGTTGTAAGACGCGGAAAGATGCGCTCTTTTGTGTCAGAGGTTATAAGCCCTGAAGAATACAGTAATTTAAGCAAAGAAGAACTGTTTGAGCGCATAAATAAAGGACTTTTTGTAAACGAGGCAAACGACAATAACACCTTTAAACACCGCCGCCGCGCCGAATATTTAGAGCGCGCGATGTATGTCTGTCCGTACTGCGGACTAACCACTTTCGAGAGTGACAAACATATTATAAAATGTAAAAAATGCGGTCGCGAAATTGAGTACGGCACCGACACACGGCTTTCGGGAAAAGGGTTTGATTTTCCTTTTGATTTTGTTGACGGTTGGTACGAATATCAGAAAAAATTTGTAAACCGACTTGATAATGAAAAACTCGGCAGCGACCCGCTTTACACCGAAAAAATATCGCTTTTTGAGGTTATTCTTTATAAGAAAAAACAAAAGGTCGTAAACAACGGCACACTGATGCTTTATCCCGACAAAATGGTCATAGAAAACGGTCCTGTTTTCCCGTTTGACGAGGTTTGGGCAGTAACCATTTTAGGTAAAAACAAACTGAACATTTACTTTGACGGTAAGGTATATCAGATAAAGGGCGAAAAGCGGTTTAATGCCCTTAAATATGTAAATTTCTATAACAGATTCAAAAATATCAAAAAGGGTGAAGAATGTGGAGAGTTTTTGGGGCTCTGATGTGTGGGGTACGGTAAATCTTATCGGTATTTTACTGTTAAGTTTGCTGGTTGCCAACGCACTTAAAAAGAATTTTAAGGTTTTACAGGTATCGCTTATCCCGACCTCGGTATTGGCGGGTATATTATTGCTTATTTTTGCGGGCATTTACGACCTTATAACGGGAAAGGTTATGTTTGAAACCGACTTTTTCGGCGGCAAGGGGTATAATCTGCTTGAAATGATTACATATCATACGCTTGCACTCGGCTTTATTGCATCGACCCTTAAATCTTCAAAAAGCAAGTTTACCAAAAAGCGCACAACCGAAATTTTCAATACGGGTGTTACCACCGTTTCAACCTACCTTTTACAGGGTGTTTTCGGTCTTGGAATAACAATTATTGTCGCTTTGTTTATGAAAGATTTCTTTTCCGCCGCGGGTCTGCTTTTGCCCTTTGGCTACGGTCAGGGAAGCGGACAGGCACTCAACTACGGCAACATTTACGAAACCGACTTCGGTTTTATCGGCGGTAAAAGTTTCGGTCTTACCATTGCCGCACTCGGTTTTTTGAGTGCAAGTATCGGCGGTGTTATACACCTTAACATTTTAAGACGAAAAGGCAAAATCAAGGTTAATTCACAGGAAACTGTATCGGGTGTTGACGAAAAAATCGAGGGCAACAACGAAATCCCGATGCAGGACAGCATCGACAAGATAACGGTGCAGGTCTGCCTTGTCTTTGCGGGATATATGATTACCTACCTTTTGATGCTGGGACTTGGCAATATTCTGGTCGGTATGCGCTCGGTAATCTACGGCTTTAACTTCCTGCTCGGCGTGCTTGCAGCAACCGCAATCAAAGCGGTGATTTCTCTGCTTAAAAAGGCAAAAATCGTTAAAAAAGAGTATGTAAACGACTTTTTAATGACCCGTATCAGCAACTTTTTCTTTGATATTATGGTTGTGGCGGGTATCGCCGCAATAAGGCTTGGTATACTCGGCAAATACTGGGGAATTATGACCGTTTTAGGAATTGTGGGTCTTGTTATTACCTATATATATAACCGCTTTGTCGCAAAGAAACTCTTTGGTGAATACCATGACGAGCAGTTGCTTATGATGTACGGTATGCTTACGGGTACCGCAAGTACGGGAACAATACTCTTGCGCGAAATCGACGGCGAGTTTAAAACCCCCGCCGCCGACAATATGGTTTATCAGAACTTTCCCGCAATCGTATTCGGTTTCCCGATTATGTTGCTTGCAACTTTGGCACCGAAAAAGCCGATTTTAACACTTATAATCCTTGCGGTGTTCTTTGTTGTACTTAATATTCTGCTTTTCAGAAGTTTTATTTTCAAAAAGAAAAACAAATAATTATTGTAGGGGAGGGTCGCTGTGCCCTCCAAATTGAGGTAAGAAGTAATAGTGAATAGGTAATAAGTATTGTGTCGGCACAGCCGACACTATATAATCGCCGCAAAGCGGCACATTACCTCTTAACTTTTACTTCTTACCTTTTACTTTGCGCTGATTACGCCTACAAAGTAGGCGTAATCAGCGCGTCGTACTGTCTTGCAATAGCGTTCCAAGTGACGGGACCCACCGTTCCGTTTGCAGGAATCCCGTAAAGGCGCTGAAAGGTTGCAACGGCGTTTCGTGTCTGACTGCCGAAAAATCCCGTAACGGGAATTTCGGGTATCTGCTGAATATTTTGTCCTATTACCGAAAGGTAGGTTTGCAGGTCGCGGACATCCTCTCCGCTCATACCCTGTGACAGAAAATACCCAGGATACAGTTTCGCCCGACCGCCTGTATATTCGGGCGGCAGACTGTCAAGCACCTCGTTATAGGTCCCCGTAATGCTGACAAAGGTGGGCAAATCGACCTCACCCGTTACGGGCAGACCGTAAAACTGCTGATACTGTCTTACTGCCTGTGCCGTTGATTCTCCAAATACCCCGTCAAGAGGTGGGGCAACAAGGTTTCCGTTAAAGTACGCCAAAACATTCAGGTAGTACTGTACCGTCTGCACCCCGACACCCTGCATACCGATGCGCAGAATTTCTGAAAAGGGCAGACTTGCCTCCTCGATGGTGATGCCCTCGGCGACAAGGTCGGAAAGCCCCTTAACGCCGTTATAGTACTGCTTTATTTTATACCAAGTCGATTTATCGACCACCCCTGTAACCGAAAGGTCGAAAATCTCCTGAAACTTTCTGACCGCCTCCTCGGTGTCTACCCCGAAAACCCCGTTTTCATAGGCTATCCGCGGTATGGCAGGGTAGTTTCGCGCAATTCGGTTAAGTTGGGTCTGAATAATCTTGACATCGTTACCCGTCGTACCCACCTGAAGCGGTACACCCTGATAGGATTCTCCGACATCGGCGACGGGCGCGTTTTCGACAATGTTTATATTATCGCCGTAGTACCGTCTGAGTATATCATACGGTACAAGACCCTGCTCGGCAAGGGCAACCGTACCCCACTGTGAAAGACCCTCACAGGTCGAGGTCGTACCGTTACAAAACTGTGCGAAAAGGGGCTGAATTTCCCCCTCGCGTGCGATATAATCGTTAAAAATATCATCTACAATAAGGCTTATGTTCTCGAATATATCGCGGTCCTTTACAAATGCCTGATCAAAAGCGGTAGTATTGGTTATGTCAAAATCGTATCCGCGCGACGGATACCACTCGGTATAAACGCGGTTTAGCGCAAAGGAAATTATAGAGTAAATATTCGCGCGAAGCGCGTTTTCGGGCCAAGTCGGGTAAATTTCGCTTGATGCCACATTTTTTATATAATCGGTAAAGGGTACCGTAACATTTTCGGCTGCCGAATCGGGCGGTCCTAAATGCACCGTTATGTTCTGCGGTATAACGGGAGTGAGTACAACTGCCATACTATAACCTCCTATAGTTCATATCGCTGACCCTCGTCGGTAATCTGCGGATTTTTGTTGTCTCCCGCCGCGGCATTACTTAAAAGGTCAACCGTCTGCACCGACACAACATCGGGGAAAACGGGAATATTCAGGCTTATATGCTCGACAAAGCCGTCGGCTAAAACCGAAACATTATAAAGCGAGTACGGAATTTCCTGCGAGCCCGCCGACTGTGAAAGCGCCTTTGACGGGGTTTCAAGGGTAAAGATGGGTGTTTTTCCGCTTTCGTCGGTAACGGCGGTACCGTAGACCGTTCGGTTTTCATTTTCCCCCGAATAAACCGTTACCTGTGCGCCCGAAACGGGATAAAGTCCGCGAAGTGTCGTTGCCCGCACCGTTACCCCGCCGTTTGAACGCTCGGCATCGGGGCGCGCGGCGGTCTGAACTACAGGCAAAGTAGCACGCTCGCGCATTTTAAACATTTCGTCGGTGTACCTTTTTATAAGTTCACTGTCCATAAAACCACCTCTAAAAATCTACTTGATACAGTATATTCTGTTTTCTTTTTAGTGTGACAAAAAAACCGTACGGGCGACATTCGGCGGCCGTACGGTTTTTTTAAGATGAAAATATTTATCAGTCTAAAAATTCTTCGTTAAGTTCTACACCGAAATCCTTTGCGATTGCGCGAAGATTATCATCTGTTATGGTCTGGCGTATGCCCTGTCCGCAGGACAGAACCTTAACATAAATTTCTGCCGCCTTTTCGATGGTGTGCATAAGACCGAATGTGGTATCAAAATCGGGTCCCGAACAGAAAAGTCCGTGGTGCGCCCAGACAGCCGCATCAAACTTTTTCATAAGTTCGCTTGTCGCCATCGCGATATCGGCACCGCCGGGTACCATCCACTCAACAACACCGACACCGCCGGGGAAAACAACGGGACATTCGGTAGCGCTCTGCCACAGGGCGCGCGAAAAATCGCGTGCGGTAAGGGGCAGAACATAGGTCATAGCAATTATATTGGCAGGGTGAGCGTGGTATATTACGCGGTTTGCGCCGTCGGTTGCCGCCTTGCGGACGCTGTGGTTCATAAAGTGACTCGGAAACTCGCTTGTCGGTCTGCCGCCCTTTACAAGACCCCAGACGATGCGGTAACTGTCGCCCTTTTCGTTTATCTCAACAATGCAGATATTTTCCTGCGGTTCAAGTATAACATTTCTGAAATACTTACCCGAACCTGTAGAAATGAAGTATTCACCCTTAAGGTTTTCGGCGCTGACGCCCATATTGACCCACTCGCGCTCGGTCGCGAAGTAGGGACGGCATTCCTCAACCTCTGCCGCCGTCATACGGTAGGTAAGGTTGCCGCCGTTTCGCTCGTGCCAGCCCTGTTCCCATCCGTCGTTTACCATACGGATATAGTTTCTGATTACGGTAGTATCAAGTATTCCCATTTTAATTAACCTCTCTTTGAAAGAACATTCTTTTCGTAGTCCAGAATTTCGCCCAGCCACTCGCCGTC
>JAZREH010000297.1:0-2791 GCA_045660705.1 Acutalibacteraceae bacterium | reverse complement strand
CAACGCCGATTTCACCCCAAGGAAGGTCAGCAGCGTTCTTTTCAGCATAGATTTTGATGGTCTTGCCATCAACTGTGATGCTGTCGTCGCCGGCAGTTACGGTAACAGCAAGAGCATATCTGCCCTGTGCAGGATCGTACTTAAGAAGATGAGCAAGCATTTTGGTGCTGGTGAGGTCGTTGATAGCAACAATCTCATAACCCTCTGCGCCAAACATCTGGCGGAAAGCAAGACGGCCGATACGGCCAAAACCGTTAATTGCAACTTTAACCATTGGAAATTACCTCCTAAAATTTTTGCGGTATTATTGTACCCTATTTTTATGATTTTTTCAAGTATATTCGTTTATTTTTTAACAATAATTTAATTTTTCATCACAATAACATAATTATTCGGCAAAAAAACGGTATATATATGCAATTTTTACCCCTTATATTTCCAAATTATGTGCTCGGCGGTACGAATACCGTCAACCGCCGCCGACATAATTCCTCCTGCATAACCCGCACCCTCGCCGCAAGGGTAAAGTCCCGAAAGTCCCTCTGCCTGTCCGTCATCATTCCTGACCATACGAACAGGTGACGAACTTCGTGTTTCGGGTGCGGTAAGCACCGCGTCGCGGCAGGCAAAGCCGCTGATTTTTTTATCAAATTCCACTATGCCCTGTTTTAGTGAATCGGTTATAAAGGACGGGAGTATCTTTTCAAAATCACAACGGGCATATTGCGGTTTTACTGTGGGGATTATGCGACCTATATCGGTGCCGTCGCCAAAAACAAAACCGCCCACCGTTGTAACGGGAACGCTGCCCTGTGCAATTTCATAGGCACATTTTTCGATACTGCGCTGATACTCACACCCTTGGAGCACATTGTCGCCCGCGATATCCTCAGGCTCAACACCGACAAGCAGAGCACTATTGGCATTTACACCGTCGCGTAGGCTTAGCGACATTCCGTTTACAGCAATACCTCCTGCCTCACTTGAAGCATTTACAACCTGACCGCCCGGACACATACAGAATGTGTATACTCCCCTACCGTCTTTCAGATGGGTTGCAAGTTTATAATCGGCGGCACCAAGTGCAGGGTGGTCGGCAAATTTTCCATACAGCGCGCGATTTATATCCGCCTGCAAATGCTCAATACGGACACCCATAGAAAACGGCTTTCGCACCATACTGACACCGTTTTTATAAAGCATTTCAAAGGTATCCCTCGCCGAGTGTCCTATACACAGCAAGACCTCACTACAGGGGATTCTTTCACCATCGACCCCCACACCGCATATGGCGTTTCCCGACCTGTAAATCCCGTCAACCTTAGCACCGAAACGGATTTCACCGCCGAGCGATATTATTTCGTTACGGATATTCTTCACGATTTCGGTCAGAATATCGGTGCCGATATGCGGCTTATTATCGACAAGTATATCGGCAGGCGCACCGAACTTTACAAAGGTTTCAAGCACCGTCCTGCAACGCGCATCCTTGATACCCGTATTCAGTTTTCCGTCTGAAAAAGTACCTGCACCGCCCTCACCGAACTGGATATTGGAATCTTCCTTTAAACTTCCGCCGCCAAAAAACGAGTTTACATCCTTAACACGCACCTCGACAGGTTGACCCCGTTCAACAACAAGGGGACAGAGTCCCGCACGCGCAAGGGTAAGCGCCGCAAACATTCCCGCAGGACCGAAACCTACCACGACGGGGCGGTTTTCGGGCAGTCGTTGAGCCTTTTCAAAGACATACGGTTTATCCTTAAACGGCTGTGCATTTTTATTCTTGAGCAATATTGAATTTTCATCCTTTGCCGATACCGCAAGCGTACAGCAAAAACGGATGTCGTCCTTTTTGCGCGCATCGACCGAACGCCTGTAAAGACCTGCTGATAAAATGCGGCTTGCCCCCGTTTTAAGGCATTTCGCCGCAACGGGAGCAAGGTCGTTAAAATCGGTATCAAGCGGCAACAAAACATTACTTATTAAAAGCATTGTATGCCTACTTCTCCTTATTATCCAGATATTTTATAACACCGTCGGCGGCACAACAGGCGCTAGACCACGCCCACTGCAGATTAAATCCGCCGCAATCACCGTCGATATCAAGAATTTCGCCCACGGCAAAAAGACCGCCGTCGCGTTTTGACATCATTGTTTTATCGTCGAAACTGTCGGTATCAAGACCGCCCGCAGTAACCTGCGAATGTTTGAAATCGGCAGTATCAAATATATCTATGCGTAAATTTTTGATAAGGTTTGCAAGTTGCTTTATCTGAGGTTCGGTAAGAAGTGCCGCCCTGTCACTCAACTTAAAACCTAAAAGTTTAAGGATTACCTGACCTGGGCGTTTGTTGAGCATACCGGTAAGAAACTCGGTCATAGTGCGGTCACTCATCGCAACAGCGCGGTGCGAAAGCATATGCCACAGGGTTTCAAAATCGTATTCAGGCATAAGGTCGAGATATACGGCGTAGTTACCCGTCTTGCGTCCAACCTCGCGTGCGAGTTGCATAATTGCAGGACCCGAAAGACCGTAATCGCGGAACATTACCTCACCGAATTCGCTTCTTATCTTCTCACTGCCGCGCATAAGGGTTGCGCGTGCGCGCACCTTAATTCCGCTTAACTGTTTTAAAATATTCTGTTCGTCGTCACTGCGCAACTGAACAATCGACGGCGACATTTTAACGGTGGGATAACCCATTTCCTTTAAAAGATGTAAAAAGTCGCAATCTGCCATCAGCGCCGCCTCGCCCGAGCGAAGACCCGTCGCGGCGATTACGGCTTT
>JAZREH010000296.1:0-14170 GCA_045660705.1 Acutalibacteraceae bacterium | reverse complement strand
GTGCCGAAAGTTTTTCAAAATCCGCCTTTGTTCCGACACTTCCCTTAAATTTATATGTACCGTATCGGCTACCGTTTATGCCGCCCTTTTGCCATCCCTCGAACACCATTGTGATGTTGTCGGCGCCGCCCTTTTTAAGGCGGTCAACAAATTCTGACGCGGCATCAGTATCGGTAAGCGTTTTGGTGTAGTTAAACAGGTTACTGTCGGCAACCTCTGCACCGACAACCGTAATGCCAAGCGGGATATTTTTATCCTTGCGCTCTTTTTTAAGGGTCTTTTCGGCTTTAAGCATTTCGCGGTATTTTACCGCCATTCCCGAATAGGAAGCCTCCTCCCCCGAAAGGAAATACATAGTAATTTCGGGGTTTACGGTGTTCTTTTCGGGTTGCGGGCGGTATACGCCCTCGCTCTTTTTACCGACGGTATGGGTATACATACGGCGGTACTCAAAATTAGTGCAGACCCAGTTATAATCGGTCGTAACACCCGCGGGTGTAGCGTTTATAAGGGCATAGTTATCCCCGCCTGTAATCACCGACATAATACCGTTTTGACCCGCGCCGTGCACCACACCGTATACAGGTACGGTTATCTGTGCCGAGTCAACAAGGTAGTCATTGGTACGGGTAGAAACAAGGTCATTTACCTGTGTCAGTTGGTCAATGCCGAGGTCGGCGCCGTAGACCTTTTGGGAATATCCGCCGATGTATTTTGAACTTTTTGCAAAGCGCATCAGCGCACCGCTTCCGTCGGGGATAAAGATATACCCGTCAACAGTGTCCTCTACGGTACAACCCATAAAGGGGGCGAAGTACAGGCTTTTAAGCATATACTCGTCGTCTTCCTCGATACTTTTATCATCAAGCGAAAGTTTAATACTGTCACCGTCAAGTTTAAGTTCAAAATCAAAGGAAATATCCTGTTTTTTAAAATCGACGCTGAACTTTGCGCCCGAAGAAGTCCACTTTTCCTTAACCCTTACCGACGAATCCGAAACCGAAAGACGGTTGATATTATACTTTTCGTCGAGGATTTCGACGGTGCAAAGCGCGTTTGCCATCGCACTCCACTTCTTGTTAAGGCCGTCGACCTTATCACCGTTTATCGAGCCCCACACATAACCCGTCGCCTTGTCGCGCACACGGATACCGCAGACCTCTTTACGGTAGTAAACTTCAAGTCGGTCATTTTGGAGTTTTAGTTCGTAACCGTCGGTACCGAGCGCCGACACAACCGCGGCGCCGCTTTCGGGACGGGCGTGGCGGTTGGATTTGTTTTCAAGCGCCGACGAATCGGCAACCGTAAAGGTTTCGTCACCGCGCCTGAGCGCCGAAAGGGGTATGAGTGCTACCATCACCGCCGCAACCGTAACGGCGATACCGCCAAGCAGGTGCTTTTTATTCAACAACACGGTAACTCACCTCCCCGATAATCTTTCCGACAAATATAAATATCTGTTTCCAGAAGATATAAACAAGCGCAATTACCACCACGCAGACAAGCATAAAGAAGATTGTAAGTAGCAGATTCTTTACGGTTGCCTTAAAGGAATATGCGTGTGTTTCGCTGAGCGTTATGAAAAGCACAACGAAAAGCCATATAAGTGTGACCGCCCACGGGAACACCACCAAAAATGCCTCGTTAAGGGTCAACACATAGGTAAGCGCCACAATAAACGGTGTAACGCAGATGTAGGGCGACAGGGCGTATGCGGTGGTGATATAGACCTGTTTAAAGGTGCCCTTACCGTCGTTTATCGAACTTACCATATAGTTTCCGAGTATGAAAAGTCCAAGCACCGCAACATATGCCATCGGAATAAACAGCGGCGACGATGTTTTAAAGCGGGCAAAACTGAATATAAACCCGCGGCACAGCATATCAAGAATACAGACAACAAGTCCAATAAGATATACAATGCTTGCCGACAGTACCGAACCACGCTCACCGCGGTTCAAATAGTAAAGCGAATCAATCGGGTGGCGCAGGATATTGCCGATATAAAGCACATCAGTCAGAAGTCTTGACCTTTCCTTTTTCGGGCGCTTTTTAAGGAATTTGCGAAGCACAACACCGCCCGCAATCAAAAGGACAATGCCGCCCATAAGCCACAAAACATTCCTGTCAAGCCACGCGCCGCGAAGTTCCCAGTACGCGGTCGAATAATTTTTGCGGTCGTTTGCAATCTTGAACTCTTCGAGCGCCTCACTATACCGTTCCTGATGAAGCAGGGTTTTACCAAGACCTAAATGCGCAATCCTCGACATACCGTTGAGTTTCAAAACCTCGTTCCAGATTTCCTCACTGTCGTCGTAATTACCCGTTTCAAGGTAGTATATCGCCTTTTGTGTGGCAACCGCAAAGTCGGTGGGTACAAAAATCTGCACCAGCGCGCGTTCGCGGTCAAGCACATATATAAAGCCGTCTTTGTCAACATCAATAGCAGCCGCATCGGTAATCAGTCCGTTTTTATCGTCCGACATCGCGCGTCCGCCGAACGAAAAGACAAGGTTGCCCGAACTGTCATACTCGTAAACAAGGCCCGTCTGTGTCAGGGCGTAACTGTTTGAATAGATACCGCTTGCGATATCGACAAAGTTCCATTCGTCATTCATCGACTGGTCTTTAGAAAGGATATTGTTACCGCCAAGATTGTGCAACTGAACAAGGTTATGGGCTTTAGCGCCCACACCTGCACCTGCCGCATACTTATTTGCCGCCTGTGTGACGCTGAAAATAAGGTCCTGCGATGTGATATCTATGTTATAAATCGGCTGGGCGATTCGGGAAACCAACTTTGCCTTTTGCGCGTCGGTATATATCAGTTCCTGTATGTGTTCAAGCAGTGTCAGACTTCTCTTATTAGCGGCAAAATACCCCTGAAATGTGCCGTCAAAGTCAAACTGCATAAGACCCTCGTGCGCGCCGTCACCCACAACATATATATTGCCCTGTGACGAAACAACGACATTTTTCGGGGCATAAACGCTGTTTTTACCGAACAGATAACTGTCGGGTGTGCCGATGGTCTGAATAAGATTGCCGTCTTTATCAAATATAAATACGGCGGGTGCCTTACGGTCGGCAACATAAAGGGTGTTATCCGCCGACACGAATATGCCCGCGGGGGATTTGAGTGTGCCCTCACCGATTACGGTATAGGTTTCGTCGGTCAGGTTATAGGCGACAATCCTCGCGTTGCCCGTATCGGCAACATACAGGATATCGTCCTTTATGAAAATATCTTCGGGGGTTGAAAGCCCCATATCGCGCAGGTATATTGCCCCTGGGACATAGGCGTCCTGTGGGCGTATCCAGTCGCCGTCAACCGAAATTGTATAGTTGTATGTTGTACTGCTCCGTGCCTGTGTCGGAAGACACAACAGACCGCACAAAACACATACGAGCAGTAAACAGGTAATAATTTTCTTCATAATAACCACCTATTTAATACCCGAATGGGCCATTGTGTTCATAACACGGGACTGAAGTATTACAAACAGAACAAGGTTTGGCAGGAACATTATAAGTGTTGCCGCCGCGCTTATTCCCTGACCTGCAACCGACCCGCTTGTGACGCTCGTAAGGGTCGACATATAGAATGCAAAGGTCTTTATCGCCTCGTTGTTGATATAAAGGCTTGATGTTTCGATATTGTTCCAGACCGACTGAAAGGACAGTATAGTTACGGTAGCCAGAGTCGGTTTTATAAGCGGAAATATTATTTTGCGCAGAATTTTAAAGTCTGATGCACCGTCGATTACGGCAGCCTCAATAAGGGCGTCGGGCAGTTGGTCAACAAACTGCTTTATAAGGAAAACGCCCGTCGGTATAACAACAAGTGGCAAAATATTAGCAAGAAATGTATTAAAAATACCGCTGTAAACGATAACGAAGTAACGCGGAATGCTGACCGCGACCGAAACAAACATAAGTGCGGTCTTGTTTATGTCAAAAAGTGCCTTTCTGCCGCGAAACTTCTTCTTTGAAAGGGCAAATCCCGCACAGGTCGAGATAACCACGGTAGTCAGCACGACAACGATTGAGGTCACGATACTGTTAAAAAGGTATCTGACGGCGGGTACGGTAGTGCCCGAAGACAATGACAACAGGACCCTGAAATTATCAAGGGTCGGGTTTTTAACATAAAAGCGTGGCGGATAGGCGAAAAGTTCGTCTATCGGTTTAAAGGCGTTAGCAAATATAAAGACGATGGGAAGCGCCATAAGCAGGCAGACAGGAAGCAGGATAAGGTAGAACTTTATCTGACTTCTGTCAAAGTGTTTCGGGTTCATACCGCTTTGGCGTATGCGGTTGCGGACCTTCTTTTTCATAAAGCCATACCTCCTATTCGTCCTTGCTTGAAAGCACCTTTTCGATGCCCTTTGAAAGCAGATATATTCCCACAAGAAGTACCACCGAAATCGCGGCGGCATATCCCATTTCGTAACGCAGATAACCGTAGTCCTCGACATGGGTAACAATAAGTTGACCCGCGTTGTTGGGGGTCGGGTTAGACCCCGAAAGTGTCACACCGATATTACCCGTCTGGAAGGTGTTAACGATTGCCATAATGGCACCGAAAAGCATCTGGGGTTTTGCGGCGGGAATGGTGATGTAGATAATCTCCTGAAAGCGGTTTCTGATTCCGTCGATATAGCCTGCCTCGTAAAGTTCCTCATTGACATTGAGGATACCCGAAAGCATAGCAAGAAAGCCGACGCCCATACTGCTCCACAGGGAAACGACTATCATTATTATTAAAAGATAACCCTCCGACTGAAGCCACGCAACAGGCTCGTCAATAACGCCGAAACGCAGTAAAAGATAGTTTAAATATCCCGACTTGTCGCCGTTGAAGATAACACTCCACACCGTCTGGATAAGAACACCGCCCGTCATCGACGGCGAGTATATTATAATCGCAAGTACGGTGCGCGGACCCTTGGTTATCTGGGATAAGCACCACGCAAGCAAAAAGCCTAATACATAACCGCCCGCGCCGACAAACACCGCAAAGGTGATGGTGTTGGGCAGAACTTTCTGCATAAAGGTGCTGTCGTTGGTGAAAAGTTGGCTGTAGTTGTCAAGACCGACCCACTTCGGGAACTGGACCGAGTTAAAATCGGTAAAGGAAAGCACTATCGCCGCAAGTACGGGGATAATGATGAAGACCACAAACAATGCGGCATACGGGGCAAGCATCCACGCCGCCGAATGGCGGTTCATACTGTTCGATAAGCGTTTGAACATATCAGTTCTTACCCTGCCTTTCCAAAAGGAAGTTATACGCATTAGTAGCGTAATCCTTTACAATTTCACCGTTTTGGTCGATGTATCCGAATTCCTTTAATTTGCGTTCTATTTCGCGGTTGATAAGTACGGTCGATTCGTCAATGGTTTCGATAAGTTCCTCGCCGCCGATAACGGCATTGTTCCAGATGTTGCTTATCTCACGCTCGACCATATAGTTTGCAGGGTGGCGGATGTTTTCCATCTGACACTGCCACTGCTCTAAAATAACCTTTTTGTCCGCCTCGTCATAGGGCAGTTGCTCAAAGGTTTTAAGGTTTGCGGTGTTCCAGCGGTACTCCGACCCGTAGGTGGTTTGAAGTGAAAGGGCGTATTCGGTCTGTGTTTCTTCAGAAAGCCACCACTTCATAAACTGCCACGCCTCGTCGGGGCGTTTGGTGTTTTCAAAAATCATACAGGCGTTAACATCCGCCATCTGTGAGCGCAGAATACTGCCGTCCTCCTGCACCGTACCTGGGGTAAGTGCCACACCCCACAGACCCGCAAGTTCGGGGGCTGCAATAAGCAACTGTATGTATGTACCAAAGCCCGAAATGCCGATAGGCACTTCACCGTAGCGGAAACTGTTATAAAAGGATGCGACAACGGTATCAAAGGCGTAGATGTTGTAAAGTTCGGTCATATCCCAGAAACCGTTGACCGCCGTCATTTTATCAATGGCAGTGGCAACACCGTTTTCACTGTAAAGCGTACCGCCGTTCTGATAGATAAACGGGGTGGTCATATTATAGTTTTTGTAACCGCCGCTACTTGACAGGGGAACAAAGAAGTTCATCGAATTGCGAAGCAGGGTCGGCATCATCTTTTTAACATCGTCCCATGTATCGGGAACAGAAAGCCCTAGCGAATCAAGTATGTCTTTCCTGTAAAAGAGCACCTGAAAATCGTAGGCTTCACAGGCGCCGTACACCCCGTCGCCGTAGACAAAGGGAATAAGCGATTCAAGGTTGTACTGCTTTGTGTAAAATTCGAGGAAATCCTCATATTCGAGGAGGTCTTTGACCGCGCCTCTTATGGCGAGGTTAAACGGGGTCGAGGTGGTAACGCCAAGCACCACATCGGGGTTAGTACCCGTCGCATTCGACAGAATCAGTTTCTGTTCGTTTGGCATAATCGAAAGCCTGATATCGGTGTTATGCACATTGTTGTACTTTGAATCAACAAGGCGCTGAAGCACCTGAACATACTGTATTGAACGGTTTACCCAGACATTAAGTTCTTTATCGCTTGCCGCGTCGGCGGAAAAATCGCTCGTCGAATCGGCAACAAAGGAGTATATAAACGACTTTACGGTGTCAACCGCCTTTATAAGGAAGTTGCCGCTTGCCTTGGGTATAAGTTTTTCATTTGCACAGATATAAATGCGGTCAAGCGAGAGTCCGTGCGATGTAAGGGCGTTGAGCACCGTACCGAGGTACTTATTAGCGGAACTGTCGCCCGCGTGAAGTTGCTCGGTCTTGTTGGGGATTTTTTCGGGTTCCTCGGTAAGGTCGCGCAGGGTGTCGGCGGCGTATATGAGGTTGGAGGCAAACGACGGCTCGCACCCGCCAATCTTTTCGAGGTTTTCATAAATCTTGTCAATGCGGTCGGCAAAGCCGTTTATACGCTCGACAGCGTCGGGCATATACGCCTCCATATCCCATGTACGGTTGGGGTCGTCGCTTCCCGCCGTAAGTTTTTGCAGGTGCATACCAAGTTCGCTTATGTCGCTCATAAGCAGGCGCACCTCGTTATATACATCGGCATATTCCCCTGCCGCTACCCGCAAAGCGATAGTGTGGTGACCCTTTTCAAGGTACACCGACAAAGCCCCGTCGCCGTCTTTTGCGACAAGGTTTTCATATTTACCGCTTCCCGTATAGGGGAACTGTACCATTGACAGTTCGCTAAAAGGAACAGTGCCGTCAATTTCAATCTCTCTGAAAACGGTTTTATTCGCATTTGAATCCTGACAGTACCTGAATCCGAGTTTATAATAGCCCGCCGTTTCGACATCGAATTCCCAGACTATCTTCTGACCCGCGGTACTAAACGAATTTTGTGATATTGTGTTTATAAGTTTGCTGTATGTACTGTAGGGGTACAGCACAGGGTCGGCAACCGCACCTCCCCGTATAAACGAGTCGGACTTTACCGAATACTTTTCGGCTTCAACCGTTATAAAATCGTTGCCGTCTTTCTTGTTCTTATCGTAATACTGTGAATATTTTTCGGGGGTGTTGTACTTTACAAGCAGAACTTCCTCAATGCACAACTCCTGTGACATAAGGGTAATCTGCACCTTTTTGCCCGAAAGTATTATGGGCGCCTTGTCGGCGGCGCGGAAATCGCATATTTTTTCGGTTACAAAGGTATCTAAACACACCTGTTCGGGGTTATATTCGTTGCCGTTTCGGTCGGTCGAATAACCGTCCGACATATCCGCCCACAAAAGGGGCAGAAATCCTACCGCCTGACTGTCGCCGCACTTTATCTCGAGTTTGCAGTCAACCGCAAGCGAGGTTATCGGCTTATACTTCATCACAATACCGAAGTCGGCGATACCGTCGGGCGCAACAAAAGACAGGGTATCCCCCGTTCTGACCGTAACGGTAGTGCCGTCCTGTGCGGCACCGTTGAGTTCAAGCATATCTGCAGTAAATTTATGCAAAGGTGTATAACCGTCGTCAGAAAGCCAGTTACTAACGGCGGTTTCGGTATATCGGGCAACGGGTTTTGCATCGGTTTTCTGGGTGGCTTTTGATGCCTTTACCGCTTCGGGAATACAAAAACCTACACCGCAAAGCAGGGCGGCAATAAGCACCGCCGCTATAATCCTTACAGTTTTTTTCATAAAAATCCTCCCACCGAAAACACCTCTGCGGCAGGTTTTACCCTGCCGCAACGATTTAACCTTTGATATTTTCGGATTTTTTCTTTTTGGCGCTATTAACAATGGCAACAACAAACGCTGCTATTGAAAACAGTATCAGAACCGCCGCGCCGATAAGGGCAACCGTACTGCCGCCCGTAATTGCCGAAACACTTGAAACGGCAGAAACGAAATGATTGCTCATCGGTGAAGTGTTTATCTGTTGCTCGCCGTAAAGCGAAACATTATAAAGGGTTGCGGGAATCTTTCCACCGCGTTTAAATTCGCTTATGCGGATAAACTTGACTTTACCTGTCGAAAGGTTGATGTTTTCGACACCGCCCGCACCGTTTTCGGCGGTATATGCGGTTTCCCACTTTTCGCCGTCTTTGGATACCTCGACGGTATACTGTTTTGCATAGCCCGCGCCCCATTTAAGTACCATTGTGGATATGGCGCGCTTTTGGTCAAGTTCAATCTGCAAATAGGTGTCCCCCACGCTTGATGCCGACCAGTAGTAGTCATTGCTGTCGTTTTTAAGCGAGGCTAAAACCTTGTTTTCCTTATCGTTTTTAGAGTCGGTAATGGTAGCCTTTTCGATAAGGTTTGTTCCTGCACCCTCCGACTGCTGACCCTTTACCTCAACCTTTTTCCAGTTGCCGCGCGGAAGTGTGATAACGGTATTGGCGCCGTCGATATAGTAACCTACACCGTCGTCGGCATTCTTGACCTTTGCAAGGTATCTTCCGTCAACCTTTACAGAAGATGCCTGTGTACCCCAGAGTAGTACCGCACGCTTATCGCTTTTCTTGTTGGCGGTTATGGTAAAGCCGCCCTTTTTGGGGGTGTTGGTGTAAACAACCGAATCCTCGGCGGTTTCGCCGAAGTCCTCAAAGGAGGTTTTTTCCTTGCCCGATGTGACAAGCAGAGCCTTTACGGTATCATTTACCTCAAGCGAATCGGTAAGTTTAAGGGTATCGGCAACCGTAACAGGCATAACCGCACCCGATTTAAGGTATACGGGGATTCTGTCCTGCGGTGCATCGGCTACTACGGTTTTTCCGCCCTCAACACCGACGCCGTCCCAAATACTGTACCAAGTGCCCGCAGGTAACGCAACCTCACGCGAAACGGTCTGTGTTTCGGTTACGGGTGCAACCAGCATATTATCACAGAACATATACTGATATTCGGTGTTGTGGGTATCAGGCTCGTCAGGAAACGCCATCTGCATCGGCTGTGCCATCGGGATTCCGTATTTACTGTTGGCAGCCGCCGCACTGTAGACGGTGTCCACAATGTTTTCACGAAGCCAATAGTACTTAACAAATACCTGTTGTGCGTACTCGCTGAATGCCCACGGTGCAATCGTTCCCGAACCGTGTTCACGCATAAGCGGTTCAAATACCGAGAAACCGACCCAGCGAAGATAGAGTTCCTCCTCGCTGACCGTATTAAAGCCGCCGATATCGCCGCCCCATGCGCCAAAGCCCGACGAACTGAGTGACAGACCCGCATTTATCTGCTGTTTAAGTCCCGATTTACGGCTGTCGTTATCGCCGAGGAAGTTTGCGCCGAACTGCTGACTGCCCGCGGTACCGCTGCGCTGGAAAAGGATAAAGTCCTTACCGCCTTTATTCAGTTCGGTCATCGCATCGTTTACGGCTTTCAGATAGTGATATGACGAGAAGTTGTGCATCTCGCTACCCGTCATACCGTTATAAAACAAGGTGTCGTCGGGTATTTTTTCGCCCATATCGACCATCATACCCTTAAGACCCCACTTGACATACTGTTCAAGATAGCGCTTGTAGTATTCCTTTGCAAGCGGGTGGGTGTAGTCGATAAACGCCGTATTTGTGTTGTTGTGCTCGGAAAAATCCCACTCGTTAAGAGTTGATTTTAAAATGGGTGCTTCGGAATCGACAACCTTTAAGGTGTCAAGAATCTTGTTACGGCTGGTATATCCGCTGACCCAGATAAGCATATTCGTACCGTTTTTGCGGCACAGGTTGTAGGCAACACGCTCAAACATCGTGTCCCACTCAACATAAACCGCCTTTATAGCGCCAAGACCGAGTTTGCGGTAACCCGTCAGAAACTCGTTCATAAGACCTATACCGCCCTGACCGTCCTTTTCCCAGTTATGACCGGTAGCGCCCGCCCAATAACTGAACGCCCACTTCGGGGGCATAAAACTTCTGCCCGTAAGGGCGGTGTAACTCTGGACATTTTCGACTGCCGATTTTGTCCAATAGAAGAAGTCAAACTTCGGTCCGTAGGATTCAAGCACATACTTAGACTTATCGGTGGCACCAAGGTCGGCATCGACACAGTACTGTGAGTTCAAAAACAGGGTATACCCCTTGGTACTGTGGATAATCGGGACATTGATATAAGAATATGTCTTGGTTTTCATATTACCGTCAGACGAATGATATGCCGCGTCAAGATTCCACAGTTGCAGTTTGTAACCGACCTGATTTACGGCGTTAAAGCGCTCGCCAAAGCCGTAAAGTTGCTCATCAGTCCGAAGCGCGGTTGTAAGGCGCACCTGTAAAAGTTCGCCGTTTTTGTCATAACCGAACTCGATATCCTGATTACCTACGGTGACAAGTTGTGTCTTGCCCCTTGATACGGCGACACTCCACCCCTCGGCGGATTCCTTGACCGTCAAAACGGTGCCGTCGGGGGCGGTAAGCAGGGTATGACCCGCCGCATCGGTGGAATATTTGATTTTTTCGTTATCAGCAGGCTCAAAAATACCGTCATTATCGGTATAAATTCTAAAGCCGCCCTCTTTGGGGAAAGAAATATAGAATTTTGTCGGTTGTCCTTTTACGGTCGAGGTAAGGGTGAAAACCTTATCACCCTTATCGCGCGCCGTCAGCACCGTCGGGCGGTGCCACTCGGTCACCCTCGGCTTTACGGGATAGACATAGTCATCCGCCGTCGCCGTTATGGAAAGCGCCGAAAAGCAGAGTACAACCGCAAGCAAAATTGTTATGAGGCGTTTTTGAAGTCCCTTCAAAACCGACCCTCCTTTTATTTACAGATTAGTGCGCCGCCTTAAAGTCAGCCTGAACCTTTTTAACCTCGTTTTCAAAGTTAGTCCACGCATCCTTCATAAGTTTGTTAACGGTAGACTGAAGTGTGGTTATCTGAGAAGTCGGGTCAGAGCCGCCCTTTGAAAGGTTTTCAATGGTCTTTTTAAGGTAACTGTAGTGAATTTCGTTATATTCGGGGACATACTTAAAGGGGTCACCGCGGAACGAATTGCCGATGTTTTCCATATAGTAAATATCAACTTCGGTTGCCGAATCAAGTTCCTCAAAGCGCTTAAGCACCTCGGCATTGTTGGTTGCGGGGAAGTAGATTCTGTCGTTTAACAGATAAACATCTTCGTTTTCCTCGGCATACATCGCAAGACGGGTGTAGTTGCCCTCGGGGCTGTAGGTAAGGAAGCGGAGAAGTTGGAACGCCGCCTCGGGGTTCTTGGTGGTCGAGCACATAAACGAATGGTCGGCGTGCAGACAGATTCTGCCTTCCTCGTCCTGCGGGGTTGACCACATTTCCCAGTTATAACTAATGGTTGAATCAAGGGAAGCGTACTTCCATGTACCCGAAGATTCAAGCAGAACACGGCCTGTATTAAAGGCGGTGTTTTCGGTGTCGCTGCCGAACTTTTTAGCATAGTCGGTTTCGCCGCTTGTGTCCTTGGTGCTGTGGAGTGTGTCTGCAACAACACCGGGGAGAGCGTTAAGTTTCTGCATAACCTTTACCGCTTCAAGAAGTGAGCCTGTAAGGTTAAACTGACGGGTCTTGTTGTCGTAACCCCACTTTTCGCCCGAACCCGCAAAGAGGGCTGAACCGTAGTCGGTCCAGAAATCAAGGGTTTCGGTACCCGAATATGTATTGTTGGTAGCCGCCTTTAAGAGGTCCTCGTAATCCTGAAGATTCCAGTCAAGTTCGGGGTGGTCGAGGTTAAGTTCGTCAAGGATATCGGTGTTAAGCACCATTGTCTGGAATGTAAGGGAGTTCGGAAGTGCATATATCTCGCCACAGTAGGTGTATGTTTCCATAAGACCCGCATCAACGTCCTTAAAGTCGGGGTCGTTCTTTACAAACTCGGTAATCGGATATACCCAGCCCTGACGGACATAGATGGGCAGTTTACCCGCTTCGTCGAAAACAACGTCGGGAAGTTCATTGGTTGCCGCCTTGTTTGCTAAATACTCGTCGGCGACATCGCTGCCCGAAAAGTAATCGATTATAAGGTTTACATTCGGGTAAAGTTCCTGAAACTTGTCAAGTACCGCCTCATAGTCGGTAGGACGGGAAAGGTTGATTGCAACAGTAACATCGCCCGATACGGTATAATCGGCGTTGGGGTCTTTACCTACGCCCTCAACAACAAAGTCGGACGCATTGCCCTTTTTCTTGCCGTCGTCACCGTCTTTGTCCTTTTCGCCGCAACCTGCAAGGGCGCCGACACAAAGGACAAGTGCAAGGATTAAGGATAACAGTTTTTTCATGGGGTTTACTTCCTTTCGGTTTTTGTAAATTTATTTTTAGTTTTAAATAAAACTATTAAACTGATAAAGAACACTATCGCCGCGGCGGCAACAACACCAACCGCCAAGAATATCGGTGCAAGGCTGTTTTCCTCACTTGAAACGGGTGCCTTGACCTCAACCTTTTTCTTGTCGTTTATCTTGATGTCAACCTTTTCGACCTTAAGTGTGTCGGACAGGTTATCCGCAAGTTTTGTTATCGTCACATTATCGAAATACGCCGCGTTACAGTTGGTCATCAGTGCAACATAATCGCCAAGTTCTTTGTCGGGGATACGCGCCGCAACGGTGGTTTCATAGTTATCCACCTTTATCCGCGCAACACCGTCGATAAATGTAAACTTTATCTTGTGGGGCATTTTGTGGTCATAGCCTGTATACAGGTCAATGGTACGGAGCATTCTTATGCGTATATCGTCAAGGTTTGCCGATACCATATTTCCCCAGTAGTTAACACTGCCCTCGCGTTCAAGGTAAACAGCGGTACCGCCAAGCGAATTCTTCACAAATGTTTCGCTTCCCGTTTTAAGGCGGGTCATAAACTTGGTGCGATCGGCGATACTAAAGCAAAGCATCGGCCACATCCACGTAGCGCCGTCCTGTTTGTACTCATACTCTATCTGATAGTTGCCGGTCATTGCCTCGTTATATGTAAGACGCGCAACTTTTAAATAGGTTTTGTACTTATCGTTTGCAACGCTTTCAAATCCGTCGTTAATTCGCTGTAAAACACCGCCGTCAATAGTCCACTGATTGCGCCAGTCGTTTGGTGCAAGGTCGGAGGACGAAGCGTTTTCGCTGTAGTAGTTGGTGAAATCAAGCAGGTCGTTTTCGTGGTCAAAGTAGTATTTTATACTGTTCTTTGTGTTATAATCGACCTTGCTGTTTATAACGGTTGCCGCAACCGCAACGCCGCTTGGGTTTTTGAATTTCCTTGACGGCAGTACGGGAACACCGCTGAAACTGAATGTTCCAAGTCTGCCCGAACGGTAGTTTGACGGCGCCTTCCATTCAACTGGAAGATTGTATTTATAACCGTTTACATCGGTTACAACAACACTTGTCGGGAAGTTAAGCGAATCGCCCTTGGTCTTGTCGATACTCTGCACCGCGCAACCAAGTTCTTCTGCCGACTGAACCGACTTGATAACGATTTCCTTTGCATCAAAATCGGTTATCGAAAGGTTTTTAATCTTTGTGCCTGCCGAGTTTGCAATCAGGTAGATATAACCGCCCGCATAACTGCTGTCAAGACTGCACTTCCATACGGGGTGGTTATCAACATATATATAAAGTGTTTTGTTAACCACCGCAAGGCGCATTTTAAACCACTCGCCGCTGCCTTCCCAGATACCGAGAATCTTGTCATAGTAACCTTCCATAAAGCGGTCTGCGGGGAACGGGTTTTTAAACTCAAGCGACTCTTTAA
>JAZREH010000295.1:0-3567 GCA_045660705.1 Acutalibacteraceae bacterium | reverse complement strand
TTTTTTCCGATAATGAGTTTAATCATATTGAACATCTCCTTTATATTTAAACCGCAAATGCGGCTGTAATCAAAAATTATTTGCCAAGGCGTTTTTCAAGTTCAGCCTTCTGTGCCTCATAACCGGGCTTGCCGAGAAGGGCAAACATATTCTTTTTATAACTTTCAACGCCGGGTTGGTCAAACGGATTAACGCCAAGCATATAACCCGAAATTGCGCAAGCCTTTTCAAAGAAGTAGATAAGTCTGCCGAGGTTTTCCTCGTCTGCCTTGTCAACCTCAATGACAAGGTTGGGAACACCACCGTCGGTGTGAGCGAGAACGGTACCCTCAAACGCCTTTTGATTTACGAAAGACATCGGTTTGCCTGCAAGGAAGTTAAGACCGTCGCCGTCGTCATCCTCGCGCTCGATTGTGACATCACTGCCGCAATCAGCAAGTGTAACAACCGTTTCAAACATAAGGCGGGCGCCGTCCTGAACATACTGACCCATTGAGTGCAGGTCGGTAGAGAATGTTACAGAGGCAGGGAACAGACCCTTGTTGTCCTTACCCTCGCTTTCGCCGAATAACTGCTTAAACCATTCAGCCATCATTGTAAAGCGTGGTTCGTAACTTACAAGAAGTTCGACCGATTTGCCCTTGCGGTAAAATGCGTTGCGAAGTGCAGCATATTTGTAGCAGGGGTTTTGTTCAAGGTCGGGGTTGTTATAATCGGCGGCGGCTTTTTGTGCGCCTTCCATTAACTTGTCAATGTCGGCACCGGCAGCGGCGATGGGAAGCAGTCCAACTGCAGTCAGAACCGAGAAACGACCGCCGACATCGTCGGGAACAACAAAGCATTCATAACCTTTTTCGTCGGCAAGTGCCTTTAAGGTGCCGCGTGCCTTATCGGTTGTGCAATAGATACGCTTTGCGGCTTCTTCTTCACCGTAGTGCTCCTCAAGATACTTTCTGAAAACCCTGAAAGCAACTGCGGGTTCGGTGGTTGTGCCTGATTTTGAAATGATGTTTACAGAAACGCGCTTACCCTCACACATCTTAATCAGGTCGGAGAGGTAAGAGCCCGAAATACTGTTACCCGCAAAGTAAATTTCGGGTACATTTTCGCGAATGTTGTTATAAAACGGACCTTTGAGGAATTCAATAGCGGCGCGTGCACCAAGGTACGAACCGCCGATACCTATAACAATGAGGATATCGGTGTCAGCCTGAATTTTGGCGGCGGCAGCCTTTATCCTCACAAATTCCTCGCGGTCATAATCGGAGGGCAATGTTACCCAACCGAGGAAATCGTTTCCAAGACCGTTTTTATTTTCGACAAGCGAATGTGCAGCAGCAACCTGCAACTGCATTCCCTTTAAATCGTTTTCTCTGATAAAATCAGAGGCGTATGCGCTGTTAAATTTGAGTGCCATTTCTTTTATCTTCCTTTAAAGTTTTTTGCTGTCTTTATTTTACAATATTTTGTGCGATAATGCAAGAGTTAATCTAAAAATAAATGTAAATTTTTATTAAATTGTTACATTTAAACAATATTATGGTGTGAAAAGACCGCAAATCAACCACCCAAATACCGATAAAAACGAGCGACGGGGTACATCTTCGCCGGCGGTAATGTCAATCGCCCCCACCTGTTCATCACCGATATATACATTTACGGCACCAAGTTTGTCACCCTTTTTGACGGGTGCAGTTACCGTTTCGTTTAAAACGGTTTCCTGTTTTATGTTTGATGTGTCGGTTTTTTTGAGCAGTAAACCAACTTTCCCGTCGGCACTGATTTTAACATTTTTTTCGGTGCCCTTTAGGACGGGAATCAAAGTCTTTTTATCAATTTCGGGAGAAATTTCGGTAAATTTGTAGTTTGCGAAACCGTAGTCAAGCAGCTTTTTTGCACCTTCAAAGCGGTCTGCGCTTGTGTCGCCACACATTATTACCGCTGCAAGTTGCAGACCGTCGCGTTCTGCCGTTGCTGAAAGGCAGTATCCCGCGCCCGAAGTAGTACCTGTTTTAAGACCCGTTGTTCCTTTGTAAAAGCGTACAAGTTTGTTGGTGTTTACAAGTTCGCTTTCGCCGCCGCGCAAACTGTCCATCCAGACGGTGGAATATTCCTTTATAAGTTCGTGCTTGATAAGCGCGCACGACATCACTGCCACATCGTGTGCGGTGGTAATGTGTCCGTCTGCATCAAGTCCGGTACAGTTTTTAAAAACCGTACTGTTCATACCGAGTTGTTTTGCGCGCTCGTTCATCATGGCGACAAAACCCTCCTCGCTGCCCGCTATCGCTTCGCCAAGTGCTACGGTGGCATCGTTTGCCGAGGCGATTACGGCGGCTTTCAGAAGTTCGTGTACCGTCATGGTTTCATTAGGTTCAAGCCATATCTGTGACCCGCCCATACTACATGCGTGTTCACTTGCAGAAACGGTTGTTTCCAGCGTAAGTCTGCCGTCATCGATTGCCTCCATTACAAGTAAAAGCGACATTATTTTTGTGATTGATGCGGGCGGCATCTGTTCGTCGGCGTTTGATTCGTAGAGAATCTGCCCTGTGACCGGCTCCATAAGTATAGCGGATTTTGCCTTGATATCAAGTGTTTGACCGATTTCGGTGACGGTGGTTGAAACCTCAAGAGGAATATCGATATCCGAAATATCACATTCGCTTGAAACCGTTGCGGCATTTGCGGTTGTGCACAGCGCAAATATTAGTGTTAAAGACATAATAACGGATAAAAACTTTTTCAAAATTCACACACCCTTAATTTGTATATTTAAGGATATGCGCAAAAACAGGTAAAAAGAATACGGGTGCGATTAAACACACCCGTATAGGTCGGTATTATTTTTCAAAACTCCAGTTTTGTTGCATAATTACAGCGGGTCCGTCTGACTCGTTGTGAGCATAAAATACAGTCAGAATACTGCCGTCATCAAGTTCAACCGACATTGGATAACCAAGGTCGCCCGAATGAGAAAGCGGGCAGATTTCGTTTTCGGTATCCCAACTTTCACCACCGTCAAAACTGAACATAGCGCGTATTCCGTAGGGATCTTGGCGACGGCCGTAAACACATATAAGCGCACCCGACGAATGTTTAAGAATGTGGGGAGGCGAACCGGCAAAGTCATCGAGAAGCCTTACAGGTTCACTCCAACTTTTGCCGCCGTCGTCGGATACAGACTGGAATGTTGTAAATATTTCGTTTGCCCTTATATGACACAGAAGTCTGCCGTCGTCAAGTTCAATCATATGTGGCTCACAGGAATAAATCCGCTTGCCGTTAACAATTATTGGCGGTATCTTTCCAATATAATCCATACTGCCGTCAAGATGCACTTCATATGCTTTAAGATATGCTTCGTCGTCAGTAAGCGGGTGTGCGGCATCACAGAATGGTGTTCCAACCCAGATTATCTTGCCCGACTTGGTTTCGATAGGTCCGTGCGGCGAGGTGATTGGTGATATATGAATCGGACCGAATGTCGTGCCGCAGTCGTGGCTTATACGGAATGTTGAACCGAGATATTTCTTTTCGGCTTCGTCGTCAACCAAATTGAGATAA
>JAZREH010000294.1:0-4990 GCA_045660705.1 Acutalibacteraceae bacterium | reverse complement strand
GAACGACATGGCTACGATCCGACTTGTTGCGGGACTTCGCCGCCTGACCCAGCGTATTGTCTGTGTCAACGGTGCAGAAACCGAGCGCGTGACTATTTCTGACGAGATTTTGAGTCAGCCTGTAAGCGCTGTTGTCGAGGTCGGAACAGCCAAAGCGATTGCATCGCCCGCCCAAAAGGCAGAGGCTTACAGTTCGGGCTTCATATTCCCGCTTCCGTCGGGTTCGTGGATTGTCACCTCGTACTACGGTGACGGGCGTAACCACAAGGGTGTTGACCTTGCCACCAAAAAAGGCGTTTCAATTTACGCAGTAAAGTCGGGCACGGTTACCTTTGCGGGTTATGACGGTGCCTACGGCTACTGTGTTGTTGTTGACCACGGAAACGGATTGTCTACCCGCTATGCCCACGCAAGTACACTTTGCGTTTCAAAGGGCGAAACGGTAAAGGCAGGTACTACCGTCGCATTGGTCGGTTCGACAGGGCGTTCAAGCGGAAATCACCTGCATTTTGAGGTTATAAAGAACGGTACGCGCGTAAATCCCGCGCCGTATATTGGACTTGGATAAAAATAAAAAGCGGTGCCTTTGCGGCTCCGCTTTATTGTTTGGTTATCTTTTATATGTATTTTAGGGTTATTTCGTAAAAAAAATATAAAATTTTTTCCTTTTTTGAAAAATAAACCTTGCAAATTTGTCGGTTTTTGTGTAAAATAAAATAAATATGGGTCTGTCCCGATTGCGGACCTTGCTATGAAAAAATCAAACAGAATAGGGAAGTGTAGATTTATGTCCAATCGTTTATTTCAGGGTGTAATTCATCAGATGAAGGATGCTATTGACAAGACCTTCGGTGTTATTGATGAAACATCCACTATTATCGCCTGCAGTGAACTCAGCCGAATCGGTGAAAGACTGCAGATAAGCCGTGCTATGAACACCGATACTGCTATTGCCGACGGTTATACATTCAAGACCATCGGTAACGCACAGGGTGCTGAGTATGTTGTTTTTGTTGAGGGCGACGACATCATTTCGGGTAAATACGCATCGGTTATTTCGGTTGCTTTTTCAAACATTAAGTTTTACTATGATGAAAAGTATGACCGTGGCAACTTTATCAAGAATATAATCCTCGATAATATTCTCCCCGGTGATATCTATCTTAAGGCGCGCGAACTGTACTTTAACAGCGATGTTCAGCGTACCGTTATCCTTATCCGTACTGTTGAGCCGAACGATGTTTCGGTTTACGACATACTTCTTAACCTTTTCCCCGACAAGACAAAGGATTTTGTTATCAACATAAACGAAACCGATATTGCTCTTGTTAAGGAAACCAACCCCGGTATTGAATCTAAACATATTGAAAATCTTGCATCGACCATTGCTGACACCATTTCGGGTGAGTTTTATGTTCACGCCGTTATCGGTATCGGTACAACGGTTGACAATCTTAAAGACCTTGCCCGTTCCTTTAAAGAGGCACAGGCGGCTCTTGAGGTCGGCAAGGTATTTGACAGCGATAAGACCATTATTTCCTATGACAATCTCGGTATTGCCCGTCTTATCTATCAGTTGCCGACAACCCTTTGTGAAACCTTCCTTAAAGAGGTGTTCAAGCGCGGCTCAATCGACAGCCTTGATCAGGAAACCCTCTTTACCATTCAGCGTTTCTTTGAAAACAACCTCAATGTTTCGGAAACATCAAGAAAGTTGTTTGTTCACCGTAACACCTTGGTTTACAGACTTGAAAAGATTAAGAAGATAACAGGTCTTGACCTTCGTGAGTTTGACCACGCAATTGTATTCAAGATTGCGCTTATGGTAAACAGATACCTCAAAAACAACCCTGTAAAATACTAATTTTGAAAGAGTGGATTTTTCCATATGTCTTCAGAAATAAATCAATTTACTGATATGAGTGTTTCGGATGCGCCCGTAATTGAATTTCGCGGCGTTTCCAAAACATATCAGTCGGGCACGCACGCGCTTGAGGATGTAAATATCCGCATAAACAGCGGTGAGTTTGTCTTTGTTGTCGGCTCGTCGGGCGCGGGTAAAAGTACATTTATGAAACTGATTATGCGCGAGGAAAAGGCGAATACGGGAACCATTACGGTTAACGGTTTTGACCTTACACGTATGCCAAGACGGCAGGTGCCGATGCTTCGGCGTACAATGGGCATCGTTTTTCAGGATTTCCGTCTGATACCCAATATGAATGTTTTTCAGAATGTCGCGTTTGCAATGCACGTTGTGGGTGCTTCGGGCCGTGTTATAAGACGTGAGGTTTCAAAGGCGCTTGCTAAGGTTGGTCTTGGTGAAAAGGCACGTTCTATGCCGCGCCAACTTTCGGGCGGTGAGCAACAGCGTGTCGGTCTTGCCCGCGCACTTGTCAATAATCCCGACCTGATTATCGCGGACGAGCCTACGGGAAACGTTGACCCCAATATGTCCTATGAAATCGTATCCCTGCTTACCGAAATAAATAAGCGCGGCACCACCGTTTTGATGGTTACGCACGACCATAATCTTGTAAGGGACTTCCACCATCGCGTGATTATGCTTGATTCGGGCAGAATTGTTGCCGATAACGCCGCGGGAGGTGACGCCCTGTGAAGATGAGAAGTATGAAATACCTTATAGGTGAGGGCTTTAAAAACACATGGGCAAACCGACTGATGTCGCTTGCCTCCATCGGTGTGCTTGTTGCCTGTATGGTGGTTATCGGTCTTGCTCTGCTTATATCCGAAAACGTAAATGTTGCGATCGGTAATCTTGAGCAACAGAATGTCGTTATGGTATATATGAAGGACTACAGTTGGGCGCTTTACGGTGACCAAAAGGTCGACGAAACCTCCTCTGAAACCGTCAAAGAAGAAAGTGCCGAGGACGGTGAGGGTGAAAAGCCTGATGCCAACGGAATTTTACCCAGCGATTATGTGATTCACAACGATGAGGAGGCACAGGCGCTTTGCGATAAGATTGCAAAACTTGACAATGTTGCCTCGGTTGAATACATTTCGGGTGAAAAGGGCCTTGAAACCATAAAGGAATCTATGCTTGAGGGACAAAGCGACTATTTCGCGTTCCTTGACGATGAATACGGCAACCCGCTTTCGGGCGCCGCCAAGGTCCATATGAAAGATATGGCGAAATTCAGTGAAACACTTGAGAAGATTAAGAAGATTGAGGGTGTCGACACCATTCAGTCACAGGGCGACCTTGCCGATAAGATAACGGCTGTTAAAAGCGGTATCGCCGTTGCAGGTTTCTGGATAATCGCTATTCTTATGGTAATATCTTTGGTTATCGTATCTAACACCATCCGTGTTACTATGTATAACCGTAAACTTGAAATAAGCATTATGAAAGCGGTCGGTGCAACCGATGCTTTTGTAAGAATACCCTTTGTTGTTGAGGGTATGATAATCGGTATGATTTCGGCGCTTATTGCGGAGGGACTTCTGTACTTCTGCTACCGCGTCGCTACCGAAACTATCTCCACCACGCTTGGAACCACCGATATTGTCGGATACAGCGATATGGCGCTTGCTTTACTGCTTGTATTCCTTGGAATCGGTATTTTCGCGGGTGCTGTGGGCAGTTTCATTATGATAGGGAAGTACCTCCGTAAAGAGGGCAGTGAATTTGCGGCAATCTAAAATTTAGGAGTATTTTATGAAAAAAGCCACAAAAAGAATATTATGCGTTTTGCTCTGTGTTGTAATGGCGTTTACATCCATTTCGGTTGGTTTTTCGGTTTTAGCCGACAGAAAAACCGACCTTAGCAATGATATTGCCGACCTTGAAAGGGAAGCGGCGGCAATCCAAAAGGATATAAATGACCTTAAAAAGCAGCAGAAAGACCAACAGTCGATTGTTAATGCGATTCAAAGAAAGGTTGCTAATACGCAGGCGAAGATTACTCGCTGTAACCGTGAGATTGAGTCTATAAACGCAAAAATCAGCGCAAACAAGGCGGAAATTGATAAAAAGAATAAAGAAATCGACAAGAATAAACTTGATTTCAAAAAGCGCATCAGGGCAATTTATATGAGCAATTCCGACAGTTCGGTTAAAATCTTGCTTGGTGCGGAGGATTTTTCAAACTTTTTACAACTTTCGCAACTTACAGCGGCGGTTTCCTCCCGCGATAAGGCGATGATTGAGGATATCGTTGCCGCTATCGAGGAAATTAACAAGAAAAATGCCGAAAATGAGCAACTTCTTAAAAGTCAGGTTGCGATAAAGGAAACGATACAGGTTGAACTTAACAAACTCAAAGCCGAGGAGGACGAAGCCGAGGGTCTGCTTAAGAGTATCGCGTCGCAAAAGAACGAAAAGGAAGACGATAAAGACGATATTGAGGCTGAAATCAAGGCAAAGGAAAACGAACTTAACTCAATCCTTGGCGGTGTAAATATCAGTAACTCCAAAATAAATCCCATAAGCGGCTTTATGTGGCCTGTACCTGGACATTATAATGTTACATCAGGTTACGGTTATCGCATACATCCGATAACGGGCAAAAAGAAACTTCACGCGGGTATTGATATTGCAACAAGTAATATTTATCAAAAACCCATCGTCGCCATTACCGACGGTGATATCTTTAAAAGTTACACATCCTGCCCCCACCGTTCTAAAAAGCCTATTTGCAGTTGTGGTGGCGGTTACGGTAACTATGTTGCGATTGACCACGGTAAGATTACAATTAACGGAAAACAGGACCAGTACACCGCATATTATGCACATATGGACACCGTTGCAAAGAGTAGCGGCTCGGTAAAACAGGGTCAGTTGCTCGGCTATGTCGGAACGACAGGCTCGTCAACGGGATACCATCTGCATTTCGGACTTGCTAAAAACGGTAAGTATGACGGTTGGGTCAATCCCTCAAACTATTTTTAAATGAAGAAAAATAATATCGCCCTGAAAATTGTGGCACCGCTGTTGCTTTTGGGGTGGATGGCGCTGATATTTTTA
>JAZREH010000293.1:0-5571 GCA_045660705.1 Acutalibacteraceae bacterium | reverse complement strand
AGCCTGCACTGAATGTTGATTTGTGGGAAAAACTATTGTCGCTTTTTGAAAAACATAATGTTGAAATTATTTGGGTCAAGGGTCACGCGGGGCATCCTGAAAATGAGCGTTGCGACGCCCTTGCGGTTGCTTATTATAAGAAATTGCAGGAGGGTGTAAAATGAAATCAAAAATCCGTTTTTTGGTCACCGCATCGGTGATTGCGGCACTTTATGCCGCGGCGACTTTGCTGTGCGGATTGTTTGGCATCGCATACGGACCTATACAGTTCCGCGTGTCAGAGGCACTTACAATACTTCCGATATTCACACCCGCCGCAATACCTGGGCTTGCGGTGGGATGCTTTATTGCGAATATTGCCTCGTTTAACCCTGTCGATATGGTGTTCGGCACACTTGCTACCCTGTCCGCGGCAAGCCTTACATACCTTTTCAAGAATGTGCGTTTTCGCGGTTTCCCGTGGCTGTCATTCTTGCCACCGATACTTATAAACGCCGTGGTTATAGGTCTTGAAATCGCCCTGTTCTTTTATGACGGCAATGCCGCGGGAATTGGCTTTGCACTTGCGGCTTTGGAGGTTGGTATAGGTGAGGCGGCTGTATGTACCGTTCTTGGTGTACCCCTGTATTTTATGCTCAATAAACACCGAAGAATTTTGGGCGATAAGGAGTAATTGATTTTGAACAGGAAAAGACTGATTCCGCTGTTTTTGACCTTTTTAAAAATTGGCGCATTTACCTTTGGCGGCGGATATGCAATGATACCCATTATTCAGCGTGAAATCGTGACTAATAAGGGTTGGATAAGCGATGACGATATATATGACATCATCGCGATTGCCGAATCTACTCCCGGACCGATTGCGATAAATTCGGCAACCTTTGTCGGGTATCGCGTTGCGGGTTTTTGGGGTTCGACGCTTGCAACCTTGGGTGTGGTTTTGCCCGCCTTTTGTATTATATTTGTTTTGTCATTTTTTCTGCGCACTTTTGAGCAGTTAAAGGTTGTAAAATACGCATTTATGGGTATCCGCGCAGGGGTTTTGAGTCTGCTTGTAAAGGCTCTTATTTCGATGGGCAAAAAATGCCCGAAAAACATATTTTCGTATATCCTTGTGGGACTCTCCTTTGCCGCAGTTGCGGTCTTTGGCTTTAATGTTCTTGTTGTACTTCTTGCCTGTGCAACCTGCGGCGTTGCGTGGTCGCTGATTGCCGAAAGGAGGTCGCGCTGATGCCGATTTATCTTCAATTGTTTTTGACCTTTTTTAAAATCGGTTTGTTCACATTTGGCGGCGGATATGCAATGCTTCCTCTCATACAGCAGGAGGTTGTTGGAAACGGTTGGATTGGTGAACAGGAAATCGTTAATTTCATCGCGGTGAGTGAGTCGACTCCAGGTCCATTTGCAATCAATATGGCGACCTTTGTCGGCTCTGAAATGGGCGGATTTTTCGGTGCCGCTTGCTCGACTTTGGGCGTTGTTTTGCCGTCGTTTATTGTTATACTTCTTGTGGCAAAATTCTTTATGGCTTTTAAGGATAACCGCTGGGTAAAGGGCGTTATGACGGGTCTTCGCCCCGCTGTTATCGGTCTTATCGGCTCGGCGATAATATCGGTCGTAGTGGAGGTTTTCTTTCCCTCGGGATTTGCTACCGACACCTTTATGACCCTTTCTTTTTGGAGTTCGCTCGTGATTTTCGCGCTTATGCTGTTTTTGCAGTTTAAGAAACTTCACCCGATACTGATAATCGTGCTTTCCGCCGTATTTGGAATTGCGGTGGGATATGTCGGTGAATATTTGTAATCACATATAAGCATACCATAGGGAAGCGACCTGAGTGTCATTCATCTATATATATCGCGTATAAAACGCCGTAAAACAAGTGACTCTGTTTTACGGCGTTTTTTTCATTGTTTTGATAAATTCAGTCAAAGACTTTTTCTGTTGTTCGGAAAGGCAGGAAAGTTCCTGTTCAAGTTCGGTTTCGCAACCATCCTTAAAAAAATCATACAAGGTAATATTCAACCCATAGCATATATATGATAGGTATTCCACGGTAGGTTGTTTTTTCCCAAGTTCAATATCACGTAAAAAACTCTGCGATATTCCGCAAATGTTTGCTAGTTTGTTCGTTGTGAAATTTCTTTCTTCCCTCAAAGCGGTTATTCTTTTGCCTATATCCATCAAATGGTCGTCCTCCTTTCTGTGCACATAGCATATTTTTTCAAAAAATATGTCACATTTTTTTTGCTTTTTTATAATACCACTTCGAAAGCAAAAAAATTATTACTATAGACTTGACAAATTAAACCTTTAGATATATAATTTACTCAACGATGGTACGCGGGTGAAGCCGCCTGTTGTTGAATAAAAAATACGGAGGCTGTTAAATTGCTGTGTCTTATATTCGCGCTTATGGTCATTTTTTATATTAGTTTAGTGGTAAGAATCAGCAAGTATTCAGTTGTAAGCCGATATATCAAACTCGAAATAAAGCGAACAAACGGTAAAGAACAGAAGATATGGAAACGAAGACTGCGTCGCCTTAAATGGCGTATATTCCTCGGGTTTTAACTTTGTTGACACACCAACTGTCGTCACACAAATAAAAAATGCATAAATCTCAAAAATTCATTGACTTTTCATTGTTACTGATATATAATGAGTTTGGTATATTATGCCCTAATGGTTTTAGGACTATAGAGTGTAATTGATTTTTAATGTACTGAAAGGAGAAAATCATACTAAAAACAAACTGCGCCGCATAGAATTATATGGCGCAAAAAATTGATTTTATTATGAAAGGAAAATACATATGAGCATTAAAAAACTTTTAGCAGTACTCCTTGCATTCGCAATGGTGCTGTGTGCCTGTAATGTTCTCGTTCTGGCTGAGGGTGATAATACAATCGTCATTGGTCCCGGTACGAATTTAGACGATTTGCAGGATCTGATTAACAACAGCGACGGTCCGATTAATCTTGAACTTGGCGGAGATTGGAATTTATCTGCGGTTGCCTACATTGGTGAAACACCGTATGAAACCCTTGCCGAGGCTTTTGCAGCCGCAAAAGACGGCGATACAATCCAACTTTGTGCAGGTACATTTGAACCGATTGACTTCAACGGCAAGGATATAAACCTTGTTGGTACGGTTGCCGATGACGGTACTTTACTTACCGTGTTTGAGGGCGGGAGCCCCGCGCTTACTATGCACAATGTAAACGGTACTGTAAAGGACATTAAAATCGTCGATGCTTGGCAGGGTGTATATGCAGAGCCTGCGGGTAATGTAACCTTCGATAATGTTGATATGATAGACTGCACTTACGGTTTGCTTTTGGTTGCATATTCCAATGATGTTGTATGGAATGTGCAAAACTGCGAAATGGATTTGACTTGGGCGAATTCGTTTGGTATATATAATGCTGACGGTGCTACTATCAACATTAAGAACAATGTATTCAAGGCAACAAATCCGTATTATGGCAGTGGTGCAGAGGTTTATCCTGTAAATTCGTTCTCTAAAAACACTGTTACGATTGAGGATAATGTGTTTGGTGAAAACGCAAGAATTACGTTTGATACCGAAGATGCGGCAAAATCTGCTGTAATCGGCGCAAACTACTATGCTGACGGCTATGAAAATGCGTTTGCTGATGAAACTTTCGAAGCGGAAATTACTACTTACTACACCGATTACACCACCGACGAAGACGGTAATGTGGTATTGAATAATAAGGTTGAAATTACTCCCGCCACCCCCGCACTTCCCACTGCGACGGTTGAGGATATTAAGGTTGACCACCTTACATTTGCAAAGAAATTTACCGCTGATGTACCTGCCGACGGTGTTGCCGATTACTATGGCGATTGGTTTGCCGACTTTGTAATTGTTCTTAATAAAGATGCTACATTCAACGCAAACGGCGGTGCTGACGGTTATCTTTCGGGTCAGTATGACGGTTATGAGTTGGAGGGTTATGACCCCACAAAATGGGTCAATGTTCCCGCCGAAAGCGTAACTATCAAGGCGGGCGAGCCATTCAGAATTATGGATTACGCCGCCGAATACTTTAAAAAGGATTCGCTCAACATAACATATAAAGATGTTATTGAACGCATCAATGAATTTAACTGCGGTATCTTCTTCAGTGCTGAATATCTTGAAGCAAATCCTGATTTGACTGTTGAACTCCAACTCAATATCTATGAGCCCGAGAACCCAGAAGTACCGATTACTATCGGTGAGGCTTACACATACGACGAGGACGATATGCCGACCTATGTCGCAACAGTTAAGAACGAGGCTGGCTATAATCAAGGTTACGAAACCCTGCAGGATGCAATCAACGCCGCAAACGGTAAGGTTGTAACGATTCTTGATGATATTGCTCTTGAAAACGGCGTAACTGTGGCGGCAGGTAACAATGTAATAATCGATCTCAACGGTAAGACAATTTCTGGTAACACCGCTACGACAGGCACTACGGCTGTAATCACCAACAAGGGTACACTTACCGTTAAGGATTCTGTGGGCGGCGGTAAAATCACAAGTTCGGCTTTGAATCCCGATACAGCGGAAATCCCGTCCTATGCCAACAATACAATCACAAATGCGGGACACTTTATTCTTGAAAGCGGTACTATCGAAAGCACTACAACAAGCGGTTCGGCTTGTTATGCCATCGACTGTGCGTGGTCGACAAGCGAATCTTCTATAACTATAAACGGTGGTAAAGTTGTTGGTGTTAAACCTGCTATCCGTCTTGTTGTATGGAACGCAAATGCACCCGTTAAATTCACAATGACAGATGGTGAAATAGAGGGCTCTTACGGAATATGGATTCACCTTCCTGGTGATAAAAATGAGGTTAAGAATTTATCGGTTGATATCAGTGGCGGTACTATAACTGCACTGAATGATACTTATAACCTTGCAATTTATTCGTATTCGTTCGGCGATGCTTTTTCGGGCGTTGATATCGACATATCGAACGGCACATTCAATGGCTCGATTGCTATGGGTGGATATGCTGCTGATAATATTGGTTCCGGTGCTGAATCACTTGATATTACCGGCGGTACATTTAATGGTGTTTATGGTGTATTCACCTATAACCCCAATGCGGAAGATATTGATATCGCAGGTGGTACATTCGCTGTTAAGCCCGATGATGCATATATCGCTGACGGTTTTGTAGCAACCGAAAACGCCGACGGTAAGTATGGTGTTGAGAAGAAAGCAGAAAATGTCCTTGATACAAAACTCCACTTCATTAAGGGATTTGTTCCGGCAGATGCAGAAACTGAAAATTATCCGCACGCAATACTCTTAACTGCTGGTATAGATTCGCTTAGATATAAGAATGCAGGATTTACTGTAACAATTGCGGGTCAATCTAAAGATTTCTACATAATCGATGGTGTTGTTTGGACTTCATTGACATTTAATGTTAATGGTAAAGAATATACTAATTTGCCTGAACAGTATGCGGCTAATGCACGTTATATAATGTTTGTTATCGTGACTTTTGATGATGACACCGCCGACAAACTGGCTAATGAGGA
>JAZREH010000292.1:0-2688 GCA_045660705.1 Acutalibacteraceae bacterium | reverse complement strand
TGTCCTTATAACACAGACCCGCGAGGAGGGGTGCGTCCGTATAATGGTCAAGGATACGGGTGTCGGAATACCCGCCGCTGATATTGACCATGTAAAGGAAAAATTCTTTAAATCGAATAAAACGGTACGCGGTTCGGGAATCGGACTTGCCGTTGCCGATGAAATTATAAAACAGCACGACGGTCTTTTGTTTTTGGAAAGTACCGAGGGTGTCGGCACTACCGTAACAATTGTGTTGCCGCTTTGTGAAGAACCTGAACAGACACCTGGTGAGGATATAATTCCGCCAACTGTCGTTGAACAGGAAGCATTGCCTGAATCAGAGAATGACGATGCACCCGAAAATACAGACAGCGAACCTAAACAGACCGATATACAAGAAAGTTTTGAAACCGAGGAAGAAGAAAATGTCTAAATGCAAATACACCTCTATCGGAGGTCAGGCCCTAATAGAGGGTATAATGATGAAAAGTCCCGAAAAGACCGCACTTGCGGTAAGGATGCCCGACGGCGGTATCGACATTACATATATGAACGATAAAAAGCCGAGTGACCGCCCGAAGATACTGCGCCTGCCGATAATACGCGGTGTTGTGAATTTTGTGGCATCGATGCTTCAGGGTTATAAGGCAATGATGATTTCTGCGGAAAAGTCGGGTTTTACCGACCTTGAAGAGGAAAGCGGTAAAAGTGACTCGGAAAAAAAGGATACAAGCGCACTTGTAAATGTTATAATGATAATCGGTGCGGTGCTTGGTGTGGCACTCTCGGTTGTACTGTTTATGTGGGTGCCGCGTCTTGTGGTCGGCGGACTTGAGTGGGCTTTTGATACCGATTTCAGCAAAATTGCAAGGTCGGGAATTGAACAGTTTATAAAACTTTCGGTCTTTGTTATTTATGTGTGGCTTGTGTCATTTATGAAGGATATACGGCGTGTGTTTATGTACCACGGGGCAGAGCATAAGACCATTTTCTGTTACGAGGCGGGACTGCCGCTTGACACTGAAAATGTCAGAAAGCAGAGCCGTTTCCACCCAAGATGCGGAACATCGTTTATGATACTTATGATACTGATAAGCGTTGTTATTTCGACCGTTGTGCAGATAATTTTTCCGCGTGTTTACGACATCGGTCTTGTGTGGGTTGCGGTCAAGATACTGCTTATACCCATTACCTGCGGTGTAGGTTATGAGGTGCTGAAGATGTGCGGCAGATACGATAATATCTTTACCCGCATAATATCGGCGCCGGGACTGTGGCTGCAAAGGATAACCACAAAGGAACCCGAAGATGATATGATAGAGATTGCGATTGCCGCCCTTAAGGCGTGCGAGCCTGCAGTTCCTGATGTTGAGCGTTGTGATTTAGAGGAAGATAATGAGCAGAACGATATTTGAAGCATATAACGATACAAAAAAGCAACTGTGCGATGCTAATATTGAGGATTTTACCTTTGAGGCAAAACAGATAATAAAGCATATAACAGGTTTTGATAATACACAGATACTTGCAAGATATACCGATAAACTGACCGCGTTTCAGGAGAATAACCTTACCGCGATTATAAAACAGCGAAAGGTCAGATATCCGCTTCAGTACATAATCGGTGAGTGGGGTTTCTACGGTCGCAGTTTTGATGTCGGACCCGGTGTACTTATACCGCGCGCCGATACCGAAACGCTTATTGATGTCTGTAAGGACTACCTTAAAGGCAGAAAAAATCCGCAGATACTCGATTTATGTACGGGTAGCGGCTGTATCGGTATTACCTTGGCGCTTGAATTTAAGGACAGCGCTGTAAAACTTGTCGAAAAGTATGATACTGCATCAATTTATGCGTGGAAAAACATTTCAAAACTTGCCGCGAAAAACGCGACGCTTATGGCGGGCGATGTTTTTGAGGGTACGGCAAATGAGGATAAGTATGACCTTATTGTCAGCAATCCGCCCTATATTCCCGAAAATGAGATGTCTACGGTGTCGCCCGAAGTGGAATACGAACCCGAAACAGCACTTGTTGCAGGCGATGACGGTATGATGTTTTATAACGCCATTGTCGAAAACTATAAAGAAAGTCTTGCGGATGGCGGTATGCTTGCTTTTGAGGTCGGTATCGGTGAGGCTGACCGCGTATGTGCGATAATGGAAAACGCGGGCTTTAAAAATGTTTGCCGTCAAAAGGATATGAACGGAATCGACAGGGTTGTTTTTGGGACAGTGGAATCTGTATAGTATAGTATGAGGCGTTAAAGATACGCCGTAGAAATATATCGGAGGTATTTGAAATGGCAGAAAAAAAGAATGCAAAAACGGTTGACCCTTGCCTTGAGGGTAAGGAAAAAGCACTTGCTACCGCAATGGCTCAGATTGAAAAACAGTACGGCAAGGGCGCGGTTATGCGCCTTGGCGAAAATGCATCTATGTCGGTAGAACATATCCGTACAGGCTCTTTGGCACTTGACTTGGCACTTGGTATCGGCGGTATACCAAAGGGCAGAATCGTTGAAATCTACGGTCCTGAATCTTCGGGTAAAACCACCGTCGCACTCCACTGCGTTGCCGAGGCGCAAAAGGCGGGCGGTACAGCGGCATTTATCGATGTTGAACACGCGCTTGACCCCGTTTACGCGGCAAACCTTGGTGTTGATATCGACAGTCTTCTGGTTTCGCAACCCGATTCGGGCGAAC
>JAZREH010000291.1:0-7019 GCA_045660705.1 Acutalibacteraceae bacterium | reverse complement strand
ATACACACCCGCCGCATTTTTAGCGTTGATTGCGCGAACGGTACCGCCCGACTTTACTGTATCGGCAAAGACACCGAAACCGCAGTTCTCGACAATATCCGAAAGGTCACATATCTTCATATCAAAGCGGGTATCCGGCTTATCCGAACCGTAATTTTCCATTGCCTCGTTATAGGTAAGGCGAGGAAGCGGTGTCGGGATATCAACGCCCATAACCTCACCGAAAAGACGCTTTATATAACCCTCTGCCATACTGTAAACATCCTCGGTATCGACAAAGGACATTTCAAGGTCAATCTGGGTAAATTCAGGCTGACGGTCGGCACGCAGGTCTTCGTCGCGGTAGCAACGTGCAATCTGCATATAGCGGTCAAAACCCGACAGCATAAGAAGTTGCTTATACATCTGCGGCGACTGCGGAAGTGCAAAGAAACTGCCCTTATGAACACGCGACGGAACAAGATAGTCACGCGCACCCTCGGGTGTTGATTTTATAAGGGTGGGTGTTTCGATTTCTATAAAACCGTTTTCGTCAAAGTAATCGCGTGTTACCTTTACAACGCGGTGGCGAAGCATAATATTATTCTGAAGCGGCGCACGGCGCAGGTCAAGATAACGGTACTTAAGACGCAGTTCCTCGTTAGCGTTGCTTTCGGCAAGAATTTCAAACGGAGGTGTCTGTGCGGTACCTAAAATGCGCAAATCACTAACCTCAACCTCAATCATTCCCGTAGGAATTTCATTATTTACCGAACTGCGCATACGGACCTTACCGCGTGCCTGTGCAACAAACTCACTGCGAAGTGCAGATGCCTTTTCAAACACCGACCTTTCGGTGGCGTCATCAAATGCAAGTTGTATTATTCCTGTGCGGTCACGCAGATCAACAAAGATAAGACCGCCAAGGTCGCGCTGGCGCTGTACCCAACCGCAAACCGTTATCTCACGACCGATATCCGTTTCGCGAAGCGTTCCGCAATAATCGGTTCTTTTTATACTGTCCATTCTGTCAAGTTTCAACGAAATACACCTCGTCACAAAATATTGGGCGGACAGACCGTCCGCCCGATTTGATTCAAATTACACCAGCGCGGCATCGCAAAGCGAATCAAGCGCCGCGGCGTTTTTAAGGTTCATAAGTTCATCGGAAATTTTGTCAAGACAAATCTCACTTTGAACTCCTGTAGCCATACACTTTATATTAGCCTTTCCTGTTTCAAGTTCATTATCACCCAAAACAAGGGTATATGCGGCACCGATTTTATCGGCGTACTTCATCTGCGCCTTAAGTCCCCTGCCGCAGATATCGGTCTGAGCCTCAAAACCGTCGGCACGAAGTCCCGCGCACAGTGTTGCCGCCTTTACAGCCGCACCGTCGCCCATTACCGCAATATAAATGTCGCATTTCTTTTGTTCGGGAAGTACGGCACCCTGATTTTCAAGCACCATCATCAGTCGCTCAATACCCATAGCAAAGCCAAGTGCGGGTGTGGGCGCACCGCCCATCTGAGAAATAAGACCGTCATAACGGCCGCCGCCGCAAACAGTAGACTGTGCCCCGATATCGCCCGAAACAAACTCAAAAACGGTACGGGTATAATAGTCAAGTCCGCGAACAATATGCGGATTTACGGTAAATTCGATTCCCGCGGCGGTAAGGTGGGTCTTAACCCCTTCAAAATGTGCGCGGCAATCGTCGCAAAGATAATCAATAACAACAGGTGCCTTTGCCGCAATTTCAGAACATACAGGCGACTTACAGTCGAGTATGCGCATAGGATTACGGTCAAGACGGTCGTTACAGGTATCGCATAACTCATCGGTGTGCGCCGCAAAAAACTCGTGCAAAGCCTTGTGATATGCCTTACGGCATTCGGGACAGCCAATAGAGTTAATTTCAAGTGAAATCTTATCGACGCCTACACTATGAAGCGCCTGACGGGCAAGCGCAATAACCTCGGCATCGGCGGAAGGTGCCGCGGCACCAAGACACTCAACACCGAACTGATGAAACTCACGAAGACGGCCTGCCTGCGGTTTTTCATAACGGTAGCAACCGCCGACATAACAAACCTTTACAGGAAGTGAGCCGTAAACAAGACCGTTTTCAATAGAAGAACGGATAACACCTGCGGTAAGTTCGGGACGAAGTGTTATGGAACGCCCGCCCTTATCGTCAAATGTGTACATTTCCTTCTGCACGACATCGGTGGTGTCGCCGACACTGCGACTGAAAACCTCGGTATGCTCAAAAACAGGTATCCTTATCTCACGAAAACCGTAGAGCCCCGCGGTATCAAGAAGTGTCTTTTCAACAAACTGCCACTTATGACTGTCAGAGGGCAATATATCGTTTGTGCCCTTAACGGCACGGTTAATTTCTGCCATTTAAAATCGCTCCGGATTTTAGATTTTTTTAAGAATTTCGCGCCATTCAAGATCGCCGCGTTCAAGACCGTGGATAAGTACCTCGGCAGTGGCGATATTGGTGGCAACGGGAATATTATGGACATCACAAAGGCGCAAAAGCGAACGCTCATCCGGTTCGTTGGGTTTCGGGTTAAGCGGGTCGCGGAAAAGAAGAAGCAGGTCAATCTCATCACAGCCGATACGCGACGCAATCTGTTGCGAGCCGCCCTGTGAACCGCCCAGAAATCTTGTTATTTCAAGACCCGTTGCCTCGGAAACGGTTTTACCCGTAGCACCTGTGGCAACAAGATTGTGACGGCTGAGTATACCGCAATATGCGATACAAAACTGTACCATAAGTTCCTTCTTGGCATCGTGTGCAATAAGCGCAATTGTCATAGTTCAAACTCCTTTTGGAAAATGCTAAATTTTTTTAGGGTCGGGAAGCCGTACATCGGTGCCGCAAAGACGCTCTGTAATCCGCAAAAGCGCCCGCAAAGCCTTACACCTTTTAGGTATTTTATGTTTTACGCAAAGTTGTGAAAGTTCACCGCTTTGTGGGACGATGCCGATAAGACGGATACCCGTATTATCAATCACATCGTCAATATTGACCGCCATCCCGTTTTTAATACTGTCGGTCGAAAACTTATTGATTATAAGCCGTGTTGAGGCGCCGATTGTTTCAAGTGCGCCGCAAACAGCGGCGGCATCCCTTACCGAAATCGGGTCGGGAGTACACACCGTAATAAATTTGACCTGATTTGACAGTGCCGACATCATAGAAATATCAAGACCCGCAGGAAAATCAAGCAACACAATATCATAATCGCCCGACACCTCATCAAGAAGTGCCGAAAATTTTCCCGAATCAATGGGTGCGGTATTTTGCGGTGCGGGAATCATTTTTACCTTATCAAGATAGGGCACACCGTAGACGGCATCGGATACTTCCCTGCCCGCAAGAACATCGCCGAGGTCAAAAACAATTTCCTCCTCAACGCCAAGCAACATATCAAGACAACGAAGTCCCGTATCAAGGTCGATAACAAGGACCCTATGCCCAAAAGCGGAAAAAGCGGCGGCAAGCCCCACCGAAACGGTAGACTTTCCCGTACCGCCTTTACCCGAAACAACGGCAAAAATTCTTCCCATTCACATTCCTCTGCAAAACTAACCCTAAAAGGGTGGAAAAACCACCCACTACAGATAAAATATTACCACAAATGGGTGCTATTGTCAAATGCTTTTTTGTGGGTTTTTACTGTTTTTTTACATATTTTCGATGGTTTCCATCAAATAATCGGCAAATTCTGCACCTGTTGCACCATCGTCACGACCTGTGATGACAAATTTCTTGTCAACCTCGGTGCAGTGGTAAAGCGCCTTACCGAGTTTATCGGCACGGTCAGCATAACCGATATGGCGGAGAAGCATCTCGGTAGCCTTGAACATACTTGTGGGGTTAGCGTACTGACCTCTGCCCTGTTCAATCATACGGGGTGCAGAGCCGTGAATAGCCTCAAACATAGCATATTCGTCGCCGATATTAGCACTGCCTGCTGTACCTACGCCGCCCTGAATCTGAGCCGCTTCATCGGTGATAATATCGCCGTAGAGATTCGGAAGTACAAACACCTGAAAATTCGAACGAACACGTTCGTTAACAAGGTTTGCGGTCATAATATCGATGTACCAATCCTCGGCGGTAATTTCGGGATAATCCTTTGCAACCTCGTGGCAAAGTTCGCTGAACTTACCGTCGGTCTTCTTCATAATATTTGCCTTTGTAACGATGGCAACATTGGTCTTGCCGTTTTTACGCGCATACTCAAAAGCGGCGCGTGCGATACGGCGTGTACCCTCGTTTGTGGTTACCTTAAAGTCAAAAGCAAGTGTGTCGGGAATCTCTACACCGCGTGAGCCAAGAACATACTCACCCTCGGTGTTTTCACGGTAGAATGTCCAGTCAATTCCAAGTTCGGGAACGGCAACGGGGCGTACGTTTGCATAAAGGTCGAGTTCGCGGCGCATAGCAACGTTAGCGCTTTCAAGTGTGCCGCCCTTAAGTGTGGTGGTCGGCGCCTTGAGTATAACATTACAAGCCTTGATTTCGGCAAGAACATCGTCGGGGATAGCCTTATTGTGTGCAATACGGTTTTCGATTGTAAGACCCTCGATTGTGCGGAGTTCGATTCTTCCCTTTTCGATTTCGTCCTTTAAAATAAACCCTAAAAGGCGTTCAGATTCGGCGGAAATTATCGGGCCGATACCGTCGCCGCCGCAGATACCGATGATGATTTTATCAAGTTTCTCATAATCGGTATACTTCTTTTCGCTTTCCATTCTTCTCTGACGGGCAATCTGCTCGGTAAGGATTGAACGGAACTGTTCTACTGCTTCATTGATGTACTTTTCCATTTTCATTATCTCCAATCTGATTAGTTACTTTCTTTGGTGTAGGCAAGCAGACTGCCCGCCTTTAATATCTTTTTCTGTCTATCTGTAAAGTTACAGCAAAGTTCAAACTTTTCGCCTGTTGTGTTATCGGTCAGAATAATAGTTCCTTTATCCATGCCCTCAAACACATCGGAAAGTGTCAGGCTGTCGCCTTGACTGAGTTTATCGTAATCATCGGGGTTCTTGAATGTAAGCGGCATAATACCCGAGTTGATAAGGTTTGCCACGTGGATACGGGCAAAACTCTTGGTGATTACGGCGCGTACGCCAAGATACATCGGAACAAGTGCGGCGTGTTCGCGTGACGAACCCTGACCGTAGTTGCTTCCGCCGACGATTATACTCTTACCGAGTGCCTTTGCGCGCTCGGGGAACGACTTGTCGCATACGCCAAAGCAGAACTGTGACAGATGCGGAATATTTGAACGGTAGGGCAGTATCTTTGCACCCGCAGGCATAATGAGGTCGGTAGTAATGTTATCGCCAACCTTAAGTGCGAGTTCGGCAGTAAGACTGTCCTCCTGTGCGTGTGCTTCGGGGAACGGTTTAATGTTAGGACCGCGCAGTACCTCAACCGAGTGTGCCGTTTCGGGCGATGCGGGAGGAATAACGCCGGTATCGTCAATCTTGAAACTGTCGGGCATCTTAACATCAATCGGGTCACCAATAAAGCGCGGGTCGGTGATTTCACCCGTAAGTGCCGCCGCAACAGCGGTTTCGGGAGATACAAGGTACACCTGACCGTCGGCGGTGCCGCTTCTGCCCTCGAAATTACGGTTAAAGGTACGCAGTGAAACACCTGCTGAATTGGGCGAGAATCCCATACCGATACAAGGACCGCAGGCACATTCAAGCAGTCTTGCACCGCTTGCGAGGATATCACTTAAAGCGCCGCAATCAGCAAGCATCGAAAGCACCTGTTTTGAGCCCGGAGATACCGAAAGGCTGACCTTTGGCGAAATGGTTTTGCCCTTAAGCATAGCCGCAACCTTAAGCATATCGTAAAGTGACGAGTTGGTGCAGGAGCCGATGCAGACCTGATCAACCTTGGTGCCTTTAAGCGATTCAACCGTAACAACATTGTCAGGGCTGTGCGGACAGGCAATCATCGGTTTAAGTTCGTCAAGGTTTATATCGATTATTTTATCGTACTCGGCATCGGGGTCGCTTGCAAGTGGGATATAGTCCTCGCCTCTGCCCTCGGCTTCAAGGAATGCCTTTGTAACCTCGTCAGACGGGAAAATTGATGTAGTAGCACCAAGTTCGGTACCCATATTGGTGATGGTGGCACGTTCGGGAACCGAAAGTTGCTTAATACCCTCGCCGCCCCATTCGATTATGGCACCGACACCGCCCTTAACCGACAGTATGCGCAGAATTTCAAGGCTGATATCCTTTGCGGTAACAAAGGGATTAAGTTTACCCGTAAGCTTTACCTTATACATCTTGGGCATAGTGATATAGTATGCGCCGCCGCCCATAGCAACCGCAACATCAAGACCGCCCGCACCCATAGCAAGCATACCGATACCGCCGCCTGTGGGGGTATGGCTGTCAGAACCGATAAGGGTCTTACCGGGCTTGCCGAAGCGTTCAAGGTGTACCTGATGGCAGATACCGTTACCTGGGCGCGAAAAATAGATACCGTGCTTTTCGCATACCGACTGAATATAGCGGTGGTCGTCGGCGTTTTCAAAGCCCGACTGAAGTGTGTTGTGGTCGATGTACGCAACACTTCTTTCGGTCTTTACGCGGTCAAGTCCCATAGTTTCAAATTCAAGATACGCCATAGTACCCGTAGCGTCCTGTGTGAGTGTCTGGTCGATTTTAAGCGAAATTTCACTTCCGACCGTCATTTCACCGCTTACAAGGTGTGCGGCGATTATCTTTTGTGCAATTGTCTTACCCATAATCTTTATTTATCCTTTCCTTTTATATGCAGATAAGCGTTATGAACATGCTCGCGCGTGAGTCTTTCTGCCGACTCGCTGTCACCCGCGGCGATTGCGCTGTATATTGCCTGATGTTCAGCAACCGAATTCACCGCGCGGCTCTGTCTTTCGACCGATGCCTTGCGGTACTTCTGTACCTTTTTATGAAGCGGAACAAGAATATCGTAAAAGGTCGTACTGCCACTTGCCTTATAAAGC
>JAZREH010000290.1:0-3292 GCA_045660705.1 Acutalibacteraceae bacterium | reverse complement strand
TTATCTCTGCCTCGTCGGTAACCTGCGCGATAAGACCGCGTGCTACAAGTTCATCATAAATCTTCATCATTACTACTCCTATCAAGCAATTCCTTTGCGGAATCGTATAATTTTTCACTTATTTCGGTGCCCGACATTATCCGTGCAACCTCGCGTATGCGCTCATCAGACTGAAGTGTGCGCACACTTGTATATGTTCTTCCCTGCTGCTGACTTTTTTCAATCAGCAGATGGTTGTTTGCCCTTGCGGCAATCTGTGCCAGGTGGGTAACACACACAACCTGTCGGTCACGCGATACCCTTTGCAGCAGTACGCCGACCTTACCCGCGGCGCGTCCGCTAATCCCCGTATCAACCTCATCAAAAATGAGGGTGTCGATATCGTCCTTGCCCGCAAGAACACTCTTTATAGCAAGCATTATTCGGGAAAGTTCACCGCCCGATGCCGTTTTATGAAGTGGGTGCATCGCTTCGCCCGCGTTGGCGCATATCATAAACTCAACATCATCGCAACCGTGTTTTGTGTATCTGCCCTTTTTGATTTCCACCTGAAACACTGCGTTTTGCATATCAAGGTAGGAAAGCACATCGGTAACATCCTTTGAAAACTTTTTGGCGGCAGTCACACGCGACTTTGTAAGGCGGTCGCCGATTTCGACAAGCCTCTCGGTCGAGGCATTAAGCATCTCGGCAAGTTGCGCGGTGCGTTCCTCACTGTTGGTGATGGTTTCAAGTTCTGCCTGTGCGCGTTCGAGGAAAGCGAGCATCTTTTCCTCGCTATCACCGTATTTTAACATAAGTTTATATAGCAGGTCAAGTCTTTGCGAAAGTTCTTCGATATCAAGTGAAGAATATTCGCCGTTTTCGGTAAAGGTGCGAATATCGGCACCCGCCTCTTCAAGCAGTAAAAATGCCTCTCCGAGTTTTTCACCGCACCCCTCAAAACCGCTGACCGACGAAAGATTCTTTTGCGCGTTTCGTACAAGTGACATCGCACCGTCATTGTTATCGTCACCGCAAAGCGCCGAATACGCCAGAGTCAGTTGACCCATTATGCGCTTATAATCATCGGCAATCTGCTGTTTGTGTTTGAGTTCTTCAAGTTCGCCCACCCGTATATCTGCCTTTAAAAGTTCGTCAACCTGATATTTAAGCAGTTCGGTGCGGCGCGCCTTTTCCTCCTCATCAACCTCAAGCGCCTCAAGTTCGCGCCTTATACGGTTAAGGTTTTTAAACTCCAGATAATACTCGTCAAGCAGTTTCCCGTTTTCGGCAATCAGGTCGATAAAGTGATAGTGGCGATCTGGGTCAAGCAGACTTTGATTATCGTGCTGACCGTGGATATTTATAAGGTGCTTTCCAATCTCCCGCATAACGGTAGCGGTAGCAGGTCTGCCGTTTAACTTTATTGTTGTGTTACCCGAAAGGCTGAGTGTCCTATGAACAAGCACCTTTCCGTCTTCATCAGCCTCAAAACCGTTTTCGCAGAGTGCCTGTGCCGCACTCGCAGAAAGGTTGCCGAAAAGGGCAGAAACCTCTGCCTTGTCGCAACCGTTTCTTATAAGTTCTTTAGATGTGCGTTCGCCAAGCACCGCGTTTATCGAGTCAATTACGATTGATTTACCCGCACCCGTTTCACCCGTAAGGGCGTTAAAACCGTCGGTAAATTCAATGTCCGTTTTTTCAATAACGGCAATATTCTCTATATGCAGAAATTCAAGCATAAACTTCCCCGCCGTTACATCAGATTCTTAATTTCACCCGAAAGTATAGCCGATTCCTCTGCCGAACGGGTGACAATTATTACGGTATCTTCGCCCGCAAGTGAGCCGAGCATCCTTGAACCGAACAATGAATCAATAGCCACACAAACGCTTGATGCCATACCGCTATAACACTTTACAACGATATTATTAAGCGCAAAATCAACGCTTATAACACCGCGCGAAAGCATATCGTGATAGTGTACTGTAGGCTGTATATCAACCGACTGTGCCGCAACACTTTTATAACGGTAGTTACCGTTGGCATCGTGACCCTTTACAAGGCGGAGTTCCTTTATGTCGCGCGAAACGGTCGACTGTGTAACCTGAAAACCGCGTTTTATAAGTGCGTATTGCAGGTCCTCTTGAGTAAAAATTATTTCATTTTCAATAAGTTCAAGTATTTCCTGCTGTCTTTTACTTTTCACTTACAACACTCCTTGCGTCGAGGAATTTTGCCGAAAGGTTTTTATAAAAAGTCCTGTTGCTTATCCGCACAAGTTGAACATATCTTTCGGAGCGGGTTACATAGATATCGGTAAACGGCTTTACGCCGCAGACCTTTCGACCGTCAACCGAAAGGAATATTTCGGTGCGTTTTTTGGAATATGCTTTAAGTTTAACCGTTTTTGACCCACTTAAAAGTATCGGTTTTGCCGACAGCGAGTGTGAACATATCGGGGTAAGACACATACATTCGGCATCGGGGTCGATTATCGGACCGCCCGCCGACATTGAATAGGCGGTAGACCCCGTCGGTGTAGCAACGATAAGACCGTCGGCGCGGTAGCCGATAGAATCACCGTCAACCGATGCCGAAACATCGATAATGCGTGAAATAAATCCGCTTGTTATAACGGCATCGTTAAGGGCATCGTACTCCCCAACCGTTTTGCCGTTTTCACAAACCTTTACCCTGAGCATCATTCGCTTTTCGATACTGTACTGACCGTCTTTAAGGCGGGAGGTGAGTTTATATTCACTCTGTTCAAGGTCGGCAAGATATCCCATACGCCCCGCGTTTATTCCGAGAAGCGGTTTGTTATCTGCCGCCGCACGTTTAGCGTAACGGATTATGGTGCCGTCACCGCCTATTGTGATTATCACATCGGCAATACGGTAAAGTTCGTTTTCGGGCGCGGTAAGATATCCCGAACAGCAAATAGTGTCGGGGACATACGCCTGTATTCCGCTTTCCTTTAAGAAGTGACCCAGTTTTTCAACCGTTTCAGAACTACCTCTTTTGTCAAGGTTGGGTATAACCGCTACCTTCATACATTCACATCCTTTAGTGCATCATAAGATGCATCGACCACAGTACGGGCATCGGTTTCGCACAAAACCGCGCCGTCCTCGGTCTTTTGAATATAGCACAAGTATTCTATGTTGCCCTCGGGTCCCTTTACTGGAGAAAAATCAAGTCCCAAAAGCGAAAACCTGTTTTCACAGACCAGATTTATTATCTTTTCAACAACCGCAATATGAACATTTTTGTCCCTGACAACACCCTTTTTGCCGACGTTTTCCCT
>JAZREH010000289.1:0-2729 GCA_045660705.1 Acutalibacteraceae bacterium | reverse complement strand
TTAACCAAGGAACGGTAAAGACAGTCGCACCGATTTCCTGTGCGGGCTCAAGATTATCATCATACTTTCTTATATCCTCAGAGGAGTTTCTGATTCGTGTGGGTTTTCCATCGCCGTAAACATCGGCAGTCTGGAATAATGCATGGGTATGTAACGCCGCATTGCAACCGGCATAACATTCATTTACACCCTCGGCACTTACCGCTTCACAGAACCTTGTCACCGAAAGCCCGCCTAACTCCTCGCTGACAAATATGCCACGCGGCGAATAAAATCCCGCCATATTTGAGCCGTCGCTTTCGTCAACCCTATGAGGTCTTATTCCGGGTACGCCTTCAAGCAAATCCCAGAAATAGTTCATTGCCTTGCGAATTTCAGCACAGCGTTCATCGTAATATTTCAGTTGTACTCTGCCGACTGCCGAACTCATCTGATGCATTCTGTATTTATATCCGCCAAGCGGTAAACCCGTATACGGTTTTAAATCCTCACAGGTAATTTCATCAGAGGTAAATCTTTCATAATGTCCCATTGATACGGCGTGTTCATAAATCGACCTGTCGTTAGTGATAAGCATTCCGCCTTCACCGATAGCAAAGGATTTACCAGTCATAAGCGAAATGCCCGCAACATCACCGATAGTACCAAGCCTTCTGCCCTTGTACAAACCGCCCTGTGCATGGGACAGGTCCTCAATAACCTTAACATTATGCTTTTTAGCGATTGCCATTATTCTATCCATATCACACGGATGGCCGAGGTAATGCACAACAACAATCGCCTTTGTTCTTGGTGTGATTTTTCTTTCAATATCATCGGGGTCGATACAAAGTGTACGCTTGTCAACATTTGCAAAGACAACGGTTGCACCGAGCGTGTATGCCTGTGTACAGGAAGCCCAATATGTTATCGACGGACAAATAATCTCGTCACCTTTTCTGACGCCCACACCATACATTGCAGCTTGTAGCGACGATGTACCGTTATTAAATCCAAGTGCATATTTGACACCCAGCCAATCGGCAAATTCTTTTTCAAACTTCTTGGTTATATCGGTACCGCTCATCGCGCAGTTTCTTAAAACTTCAAGAACCGCATCTTCCTCTTCTTTAGTGATAATAGGCCACCTTGTCATTTCGGTATTTACAGTTTTAACCGCTTTTTCCCCGCCAAACAATGCTAATTTAGACATAATCATTTCTCCTTGATAAAAAATTGAAGATATTCTATCTTCCTTACAACGTTATTTTATCACGAAGACACTCTTTATAAAATACACTGTATTGCCGATTTTTTTAACTGTGTTGACATATTAAAAAATAACCTGTGTCGTTTAGGTCAACACAGGTCTTTTTCATAATGTTTTTTTCTTCTCTCACTCGGTTTAACGCCATAGTATTTTTTATAACTCCGACAAAAATAACTAAAAGATTCAAAACCGCAAATTTCGGCAACGGTGGCAATGTTTTTATCACCATCCTGCAACATCGCATCGGCAATTTTAAGTCTGTAACAACCCAGATATTCCATTGCCGTTTTTCCTGTAACCGTCCTAAAAACCCTGCAAAAATAGCCCTTGCTGATATTACACAAACGCGCCAGTTCCTCGACGGTTACATCTTCCTGATACCTATCCCTTACACACCGAAGTGCCGGTTCAATCAAATAATACGAACGCAAATTACCGTTCGACGAACCGCCGATTTCATTTTGACGCAGTCCTTTGCGAATCAGTATGGCGAAGAATTCCATAATAAGTCCCGAAACCGCAATTTTATAAGCCATCTTTTTTTCTTCGTATTCCTTTACGGCGCGTGTAAGGATTTTATACATACGGGTATCATTGTGATGCAAAGTTTTAAAAGAAGCATTATTTTCCAAAAGAAGTTTTCTTAAATTAAGGTCATCAACATCAAAATTCAAAAAAGCATCAAGAGGTATCATAAAACGGTGATACAGTCCCATATCATCACCGTCGCCGCGATCGAGGGTTGTATGAAATTCATAGGGATTTATTACAACGATATCCCCCGCCCTTGCCTTGATTATATTGTCACCAACGATTAAGGTAGCCGCACCGGAATAAAAACACTTGACCTCTATTTCTTCGTGTAAAGCCTTTGAATCCACCTCGATATTACAAGTTGGCGAAAAGCAATTAGGCTCGATATCAATAAATTCTTCATTCAGAACATGGTTTCTTTTAATCATATTTTTTCACCCGCACTTAAATTTTGGCGCTGTTAAGTTAAAACTCATATCAAGTAACCACTTGATTTTATCTTCGTCTACGCTCCCGTCAAGACGGACGGTTATCCAATAATTTTTATTCATATGGTAGCCCTTGTGAATGCCGTTTTCAAAAAGCAAGGATCCGATGAGCAACGGGTCACATTTTAGATTAACAATGAGGGATACTTTTCCCACATAAATTCACCCTTTGAGCCGTAGGTGCCTATTATGTATTTGTCAAGAGAAGTTCTATCCATCTATTTCATTCTCTTTCCGTAGGAATATTTTTATCTAACAAAAGTTTACATATAAATTATAAAATATTTTTCTACAATATGCAACCAAAAAATATCACTTGACAAATCCGATTCCCTTGATGTTCTTAAAAAACGGATCTAACCATAATGAAAAATCTTTATGATATTATTCTACTACTAAAAAAGGAATACGAAAAAAATTACACCCCAAACGAAAAAACGTTATTATTTAAACCCGCG
>JAZREH010000288.1:0-5945 GCA_045660705.1 Acutalibacteraceae bacterium | reverse complement strand
CGCTTCAATTGGCGGTACTTTATTTCATTTTTTATATGATATAAGCGGTAAAAACGTTCTTGCGGCAATGATTTCGGGCGTTAACGAATCGACATTTGAGCATATGAAACTGTTGTTTTTCCCGATGTTCTTTTATGCACTCATTGAAAGAAAAATATTACCACACCGCGATGACTATTGGTGTGTTAAACTGATTGGAATTGTAACAGGACTTACACTTATTCCTACGCTTTTTTACACCATAAACGGAATATTCGGCAAAACCCCCGACTGGATAAACATAGCGATATTTTATATCTGTGTTGCCATAGCATTTATTGTCGAAACCCGTCTTTTTAAAAACCAAAACTTTAAATGCCGTTTTTCAAAGATTGCACTTATTTCTATATGTATTATTGCTGGATTATTTATACTTTTCACCTTTTTACCGCCCAAAATACCGCTGTTTAAAGACCCCTTATCGGGCGGATACAAAACAGTATAAAAGAACCGTCGTAATCCGACGGTTCTTTCTATCATTACTGAACTGTAATGTTAATTGCGCTACCGTTATTATAGAATCCGCCCGTAAGTGTGTACTGCGGAATCACAGCGGCATCGCCCGAAGATGTTTTAGCAACAATTTCGGTGTAATAGTCATTGTGTTGGTGACCGTTGAATACTCCCTTTATAACATCGGCATTATTTGTTATAAGGCTATACACAGAAGCGGTCGCCGAATCGGCATTACTGCCGCCAACCTGACCTGTGTAGCAGTTAAGAATACTTCCACCCGCATTGGCAGTACGCGCAAAATCAACAAGTCTTCTTGCCTTTGGCACCGAGGATCCACGCCCACAAATTTCGGATTTAATGCGGAACAGCAAAAGCAGCCCCTCGGATGAGGGGGTGCTTATAGGTTTTAATCAGTAATACTGTTACGGTTAATTCCACTTACCTAAAAGTAATCTCTTGCGGATAAGTGCCAAATCTTTAGCATTAACTGCAGCGTTGTTATCGATATCGCCGTTTACAAGGTTTACATTGGTCGATGCCGCCTGCTTTTTAATGCGAACAAGGTCGATAACATCAACGTTGTTGTCACAGTTTGTATCGCCCTTTGCATAAGCCTTATCGGAATAGAATTCCACAGCCTGTGAAAGGTGGATTTGGTTGGTGTTAACAAAGGTGTTTGCGGTTGCGCGGAAGAAAAGATTGACGGTGAAACTGCCATTATTTAAAATTGTTTCAACTCTGGAGTCACTTGTTAAAACAGAACGCTTAATGATAATTTCCTGCCAATCGGGGCTACCCTTAACCTGAATCGGATTCATCGCAAGTTCAGGGTACACACCACCACCTGATATGAGAATACCAAAATCTATTTCGGTATCCTTATCGGTCTTAATCCAAAGACGGAGTTCAGCATTATCATTATAGTACCAATCGGCAAACGCCTCAACTTTTGCGCTGGTATTGATAGTTCCGCTGCTTGCGTATCCGCTTTGTCCACCGGGTTTTGCGGTGCTGCCTTCAACTTTAGTATAGGAAACAACCTTTGTAAAGAAGGGCAGTTTTTCGCCGGTATATGTTGTGTTGTTGTGTGTAAGGGTTTTATCATCTGCTTTAGTGTTGTTATAGCCCGTGAACAAACCGGACTGAATATACTCTCTTGCAAAATCGGTGGTAAGAGGCTCTTCGATGCTACGGTTGTAAATTTCAAGGGGTGTAAAGTAAAGTGCGTCGGTTGCAGATGTAAAATCGTCATCCAATCCCGAAACGCGCATCCACATTGCATATACTCCGCCCGCAAATCCTTGATAAAGTTGCGAACCGCTGTCTTTAAGGGCAGAAAGGTCGTCAAAAGAAATTCTTACCTCGTGCCATTTGCCGTCACCAGGGATTGTAACTTCCTTCACATTAGATGGATAACCGCCTTTAACAGCCTGAATCTTTATGCCGATATTAAAGGTCATATCGTGACCCGATGTATTCTTAACATAGGTACGCATAACGCCGTGGTGTTTAACAAATTCCGATAAATCAATCGGTATGGTTTTTGTTGAATCGGCAGGGTCCTTGGGTGCCGACTTACTATATACATACGCTTTTTCCGGATCGAAAGAGTAGTTACCTACAGTTGCGCCGTAATATTTCATTGCGGTGCGATAGAATTTATTGTCGCCGATTCTAACCAAGCCTTTTTGTATGCCAGATGCATTAACGCCTTCCTTAACATCAATTACAGCGAGTTGCTTAAGTTTAACATTTGCATCACTTTTTTCGGTTTCGGGTGTGCCGACAATTGCGCGGTTATAAACCTCAAGAGGTGTAAAATAAAGTTCGTCGGTTTCAGTCTTGAAGTCATCATCCAATTCCGAAACACGCATCCAGATTGCCTTTATCGGATAACCTTCCTGACCTGATAAAGCCGAATAAATTGTGGTATTAGTTGCAAACTTAAAGGCACTATACGAAAGTCTTATTTCGTGCCACTTACCGTCATTTGGAACAGAAACATCCTGTAATGCACTCGGATATCCGCTGCCAGCAGTACCGTTGTACTGAACCTTAACACCGAGTTTAAAATTCATTTCGTGGTCGGATACATTTTTAACATATGTGCGCATATCGCCGCGGTATTTCATAAAATCAACAAATTCATCGCCGCTTACTGAATTTGCTGAATATACAAAACTGTTTTCTTTAGCATCAATTTTATAGCCCGTGGTTGCACCATAATATTTCATTGCTTTAGTGTAGTATTCATTATCGTAAACGCCGACCTCTTTAGCGGTTATTCCCGAAACATCGTTACCACTTGCTTTATTTATAAGGGCGGTACGTGTGATTTCACGGTTTGCATTGTTGGCACCGTCATCCACTGCACCCGTAAGCGGACCGTTATAAACTTCAAGTTTTGTGAAATAGAGTTCATCGGTTGTGGCGGTGAAATCATTCTTATCAAGACCCGATACAAAGAAGTAAAATTCCTTGAAACCGAATTCATCAGTATCGTCGCCTGCATATACCTTATACCAGTTGGAACCTTCGGTAATTCCCCAATCGTCAAAGGATATTCTTACCTCGTGCCATTTGCTGTCACCCGCTATTGTAACGGTCTTCATCTGCTCTTTCCAAGCGCTCGGCTTATCGTTGGTGGTTTTGATTTTTATACCAACCTTAAAGGTCATATCGTGTCCCGATGTATTCTTGACATATGTGCGCATATCGCCGTGATTTGCCACAAAGTCTTTAAGTTCATTGCCTGTAACTTTATTATTATAATACGGATATACGTTGCCAAACTTAAAAGTTGCCAGATCGGTTACCGAAAACCTCGCCGCTTTACTGTAAAAAACATTGTCGTACACATTGGCTTCTTTAGCCGAAACGGCGGTGTGACCCCAACCGCCAGAATACCATATACCTGTATTGATTTTGGACACTTCAATGTTGCCATCTTCTTCCGATGTTTCACCCTCGGCAGAAACGAACATTGTCGTACCCACGACCGAGAATACCAAACAAAACGCCAGTAGGATTGCCAGAATCTTTTTCATAAAAATACCTCCAAAAAATTATTTATTTATACGCAGGTAGGATTTTGCACCTACCGTTACCGTATCAAACTGAGCATCAACATCGCCTGTGTTGACATAGACCGCTGTACCGTTTGAATAGAGTGTTTTTGAAACAGTACCAATCTTTTCAAACATCACAATCTTTTCTTTGCCCAGACCGTCAAGTGCCTCAAAAACGGTATTACCGTAATCGGCAATCTTTTCACGGTTGGTTTTAAAGTCGGTGGTATAGATATCAGAATAATATGACGGCAGACTGTAATCGGAATTCTGATAACTTAACATTGCCTTAATACCGCTGCCCGTAGCGATTGCGGTTAAAAGGTCACTGTCTGACTCGGCAACGCCGAAGTCAATCTTTGCGGTGTAATCGATACTGCCGTGCAGTACAATCTGTTTAAACGGAAAACTTTTTGTGAAAACAGAATTCTCGCCCGCCCTAAATGGCATATTTTCGATTCGGTCACAGTATTTAACCGCGTACAGGTTTGCATCCTCGACCGCGATTTTAACATCCGCCTTTTTATAAGCGGCAAGCGTATCGACAACCGACTTTTGTGTGCGGGTGCGGTCAAAGTACGGCAGATTATAGTCGGAATTAAGACTGACCCCAAAGGTGGAAAGGTTTATTGCCTTTACGCCATCTTTAATATATCCGTCTGCAATATCCCGATATTTTGACGGGGATGTAATACTGATACTGCCCGTACCGAAATATCCGCCCTCGACCGAGGTGTATGCCTTTGCCACGGCTAAACTGCCGTCAACAAATTTTGCGGTATTCTTCTTTTTATAGCCGTCAAGCAAAGCGTCGTTTAAAAACACCGTCTGTTCTGCCGAGTAATAGGGCGTCACACCCATTTTGCCCGCCGTCTTTTCAAAGGCTTTATATCCCTTTTTACCGCCAAGTTGCGATGAATACGAGACCTTGCCCGACGACTGACGGTACAAGCCGTCCTTATTCCAACCTTTAAGGCTTACCGCAAGATCCCCTTTAGTCTTTTCGTTAAACCAGCCGAGCATTTCACCAGCCTTTTCAAAGTCGGTCAGAACAAGGGTGGAATTTACGGGGAAAAGACCGATAAAATCCTTTTTAACAGTAACATTTCCAAGCATTTCAAGCAGCAAGGTTGGATTTGCCGAAACCTGTGACCCATCACCGTTCAGCCGACCGTCATTTTCAAGCGCCTGCCTATAATCACAGGCAATATCGGAAAACACCTTTTCATCGCTCTGTGCGGTGTCACAACTGCCAAAAATGTATCTTACCGAAATATCCTCAGAGATAATATCGTTACCGTACTGCAACACATTATTTTTCGCATCAATATACGCCCTGTCGGACTGAACAACAGTAAAATCGTAATAGCAGTACATACTTTCGGCATTACTGTTATAGCAAAGCGCCGCATTTGCCGCACCAGAATCAATAACAGCGGTAAGAACATCACTTCCCTGCCTTAATGCAAAAATGGGGAAAGACAACCGCGAATCGCCGTCCATTACCGCGGGCATTGTGCGCGGATTAAGGGTCAAATCGTCGCCATAAACGTTACAGCGATAGGTATTTGGATTGCCGCCCTTATTAAAGGTTGCTATCGCACCGCTTCCCGACGGGATAAGCACCGATGCGCTATCGGTACTGCTGGCAAAGAATTTCATAAGCGAAATTTTCAGCATCGGGTGTGCGCGGTAAAACTCAATATCTTCCTTTGGAATCCCGATGACAAGTCCGTCATCGTCAAGCGACAGGTCAACCGCAATCTTATAGGTATAGGTCACAGAACTTGCACCGTAGCCCGTAAGTTGGTTATCCTTATCATAATCCTCGGCGGTATACCCGATTTTTTCATAAACCTTGGTAAGTTTCTGCTTTGTCATCTTTGAGGAAAGTCCCGTCGAAATATAAAGCGGTGTCTTTTTAAGTTCGGGATAATTCTTAAAAAGACTGTCGGGGTTATCCTCGGCAGTGAGTTTATCCGCCTCGTAAAGTTTGTACTGCCGTTTCATAAACTCAACATCGGACTCGCCGAGTTTTGGGAGGATATCCTCCTCAAAGCGCTCTTTTGTGAGTGCGGCGGGGATAAGTTGGTCGGTTGACGATTCGCCGAGAATGAAGTCAAGCCTGATTTTATTATCATCGACCTTTAAAATCTGCAACTGTTTTTTCTTAACGCATTGCTCGTATGAGGTCCATTCCGCCTCGGCATTCAACTCATTAACATATGTTACCGACAAAAGCGAGTGTGTTTCGTTATAGCCCTGACCGAATTTACTTTCGGCGGCAGTATCCACCGCCGTCGACCACACCCTGCCCGACTGAATGTTAGTTACCGAAACATTACCGTCGGCAGAAAGGCTTACTGAAAGTTTGTCGTTTTG
>JAZREH010000287.1:0-3790 GCA_045660705.1 Acutalibacteraceae bacterium | reverse complement strand
GCGGCAAGTGTATCGGTTTTGCCGCCTACAGTGACGGTTATACCGTCGTAATTTGATATACTTCTTATATGTACCGTACCGCGGTCACCCGCAACCTCACTTGCGGCAACCGACTGACCTGCCTTTGAATAGGTAAGAACCGCCGAAAAATCACCGTAATCAAAGACGGCATATCCGCCCTTGTCACAACCGTCCTCAAAAAGCGAGGCACCCGCACTTATGTTTTGCGGTGCACCAAGAAGGTCAACCGCACCGTAAACGCAGTATATTCCAAGGTCCATCAGCGTACCCGCGTGAAGCGACATATCAAAAATATTGTGTTTTTTTCCGTTTATGTAGTCATTGTAACGCGACGAAAACTGTCCGAAATCAATACGCGCAAAGGCGATATTACCAATCGAAGAAACCGCATCTTTAAGTACCGCACGCGCAGGCGAATAACGGGACTTTATTGCATCCATATAGATAAGTCCCCTGCTATCGGCAAGGTCTTTCAGTTCCCTAAAAAGCGACGTTTCGGTAACAATAGGCTTTTCACAGATAACGTGTTTACCGTTCTCAAGAAACAGTCGGCTCTGCTCATAGTGAAATGCATTGGGGGTTGCGATATAAACAGCATCAATAATATCACTTTTGGAAAGTTTCTCCAAATCGGTGAAAACATTCGGACAACCGAACTTATCGGCGAAAGCATTTCCCGTTTCGACTTTTCTTGAATATACCGCCGTATGCTCAAAGCGACCCGTTAGTTCAAGTGCTTTAAGACACTTTTCGGTAATAAGGCTTGTGCCTACAGTGGCGAGTCTTATCATATATCAACACCGATGGTCTGGTGTACCTCGTCCGACTTAAAGCAGGACTCCATAACCAGCAGTACGCGACGAACCTCACAGTTTTTAATAAACTGTTCCTCCTTGCCGTCGATTGCGGCGCAGAAGTTACGGTAGAAATTGTGAACATCGCTTGACGGACGCTCAATCTCATATTCATCAAGGGTAAGGTGGTCGCGCGGCGCCATAGTCTTGGTAATACCCGCCGCGTTTTGAACGGGAGTTACATCCTTTTCAATCCAACGGGTAAGTTTTGCAACCTTTGCCTTTTGCTGCCAATCGGTAAGGTATAGCGAGCCATCCTTACACTGCATATAAAAGCGCGGCATAGCAATAAAATTATATGTACCAACCTCAACATAAGCGGTCTTGCCGCCGTCAAAGGTAAGTTCAAGACGGAAACCGTCATCAACCTCGTTATTAGTTATATGGGTGGTGACACAGTTTACCGAAATTATCCTGTCGGGAATAAGTTTAAGCATCTGGTCGATAAGGTGAACACCCCAGTCGAGTATCATACCGCCGCCCGGTGCTTTTTCGCAACGCCAGTCACTCGGAATACCGCGTGAGCCGTGTATGCGCGACTCAATACGGATTACCTCACCGATTTCGCCGCTTTCAATAACGCTTTTTACACCGAGGAAGTCCACATCCCAGCGTCTGTTCTGATGTACCGAAAGTTTCTTACCGCTTTCCTTTGCGGCATTTACCATACGGTCAAATTCATCAACCGACAGTGCAACAGGCTTTTCACAAATAACATTGTGACCCGATTTGAGTGCGTTAACAACCAAATCTTCGTGTACATCATTCGGTGTAGCCACAACAACGATATCAACATCCCTGTCGGCAAAAATCGCCTCATTGGAATCATAGACATAAATACCGTCGGCTGCAGCAGCCTGTCTTCTGTTTTCTTTTATATCATATGTACCGGCAAGAGTGGCAACATCACTTGCAAGAATCTGTTTGCAGTGCCAGGCACCCTGACCGCCATAGCCGATTACGGCAACCTTTTTCATTTATTAGTCCTCCAACGGCTTTTTAACGTGAGGTGCCTCAAGTGCATCAACGCGATGAATGGGCGCAGCCCAGTGAATTGCATTTTTAATAACGGTGATAACATCCTTGTTGTGGAACGCACCGTAGGTTTCGTGACCGGGTTGGAAATAGAATATTCTACCGCCGCGATTATAACAGCAACCCGAACGAAAAACCTCGCCCCCCTCAAAACTGCCTATAAACACAAGTTCGTCGGGTTCGGGGATAGAGAACGGCTCACCGTATGCTTCCTCGTGGTCGAGGTGAATGAAACGACCGATTCCCTGTGCAATGGGGTGATACGGATTTACAACCCATACGAGTTCGTAATCGCCGTTTTCACGCCAGGTAAGATTACAGGGAGTACCCATAAGAAGTTTAAACGGTTTTGAGTGGTGTCCCGAATGCAGAACAACAAAACCCATACCCTTATTTACTGCAGTACGGACACGCTCGGCAACCTCATCAGGAACCTTGTGGTGAGCAAGATGACCCCACCATATAAGAACATCTGTATCGGCAAGGCGTTCATCTGTTATGGTATCAACATCATCGAGTGTTACGGTATCGACAACGATATCGTCGCCCTCAATCGCCGCTTTCAGACAGTTATGTATACCGTCGGGATACACTTCCTTTACCGCATCTTCGGTTTTTTCGTGGACATATTCATTATAGACAAGAACCTTTATCATATGTATTGCCTCCAAAAGTATTTTCTTGGGATGTGCACACATCATATATGACTGCACAAATTCCCCAACACAATCCCTTTGTGACAATTATATAAAATTATTATCGTTTTTACAAGACAATAACGCTGACTTTTATAGACAAATATTGCTATTTATTGAAAAATCAGTAATTTTCTGCTTTTAGTTCAAAATATGCCTGCGGATGACTGCACACAGGACACATCTGCGGTGCCGACTTTCCTATTACAATGTGACCGCAGTTGCGACACAGCCAAATCCTATCACCGTCACGCGAAAATACAAGACCGCCCTCTATATTCTGTATGAGTGTGCGGTATCTTTCCTCGTGCTGTTTTTCAATCTTTGCTACCTCGCTGAACAGGAATGCAAGTCGGTCAAAACCCTCCTCCTTTGCTTCCTTTGCCATACGGGCATACATATCGTCCCATTCAAAATGCTCGCCGCTTGCGGCATCATTGAGATTCGGCAGGGTTGCGGGCATACTGTCATCGTGAAGCGCCTTAAACCACAACTCGGCGTGTTCGCGTTCGTTTTTAGCGGTTTCTTCAAAAATTTCGGCAATCTGTTCATATCCGTCCTTGCGCGCTTTTTGTGCGTAGTACATATACTTATTGGTTGCCATACACTCCCCCGCAAAAGCCTCGCGGAGATTTTGTTCGGTTTTGGTGCCGTTAAGATTTTTCATACTGTTACTCGCTTACTGTTACCATTATTGTATCTTTAAATGTAAATTTTATACACCGAAAATAAGTTTAATTAGTAAAAGACCGCACACACCTGAAACTCCAAATGCCGAACCCGCACCGACTGTCCATTCATTAACCGCGATATGTACCCCTGTAAATCTTGCGGTAAGATTGATAACCGCAAGCGCCAGAATACCCGAAAGTACATTTATCAGCGCAAAGCGTATGGGCTTGCGCCCGATGATTCCCACAACCAAAAAAATCAGTCCGTAAATACCGATAAGTACTAACGCCGAATACTTTAAAAATTCCATATGTCAACACCTCCTGTAAAAAAATATGAAATCTTGTACACAAAAATGTATATTGTATTGACTTTTAAATAATGGTAATGGTATAATGATTTTAATAAATTTAGGGGATGTTAAAAAATGCTTAATCCTAATGAAAGCAAAGAACTTTTAATAAAAACAAGTACAGGCGACTATGAACGCTATGCCATAAAAACACATTTTGT
>JAZREH010000286.1:0-1386 GCA_045660705.1 Acutalibacteraceae bacterium | reverse complement strand
TTTTTGCTGTCACTTGTCTTTACCGTGACGGTTATGGCGTTTTCGCGGGTGCCTGTGCGGATGTTTTTTAAGAACATCAAGGCAATACTGCCAATACTGATTTTTACGGCAATCATCAATGTGTTTTACGGCACAGGCGGTACAGTACTTTTTGAAGTCTGGAAAATCACCGTGACAACAGGCGGACTCTGGCGCGCATTTTATATGGCGGCACGCATTATGCTGCTTATTCTTGTAAGTTCGGTGCTGACATATACCACAACACCCAACGACCTTACCGACGCGATTGAAAGCCTGTTGTCCCCGCTAAAATACATCGGTCTTAAAAGTGCGGTGCATACCCTTGCTATGATGATGACTATAGCACTTCGGTTTATTCCTACCTTGGTGGAGGAAACCGAAAAGATTATGAACGCACAAAAGGCGAGGGGTGCCGACCTTGAAAACGGCAAACTTTTAGAGCGTATAAAGGCGTTGATTCCGATACTTATACCGCTTTTAATATCGGCGGTAAGACGCGCTTATGAACTTGCTGAGGCAATGGAATGCCGCTGTTATAACGGGGGCGAGGGACGGCGCCGAATGAAACTGATGCGCTTTCATCTGCGTGACCTTATAGCGTCGGTTGTATGTGTAGCGTTCTGTACGGGAATTTTACTGATTAAAATTTTACTGTAGTTAAAAGGGGGCAGGGTTTTGAAACGAGTACTTCTGACAATCTCATACGACGGCACCGATTACTGCGGTTGGCAGGTGCAACCGAACGGCATTACGGTGCAACAGACCCTGCAGGATGCCCTTGAAAAGATGCTTGGTAGCCGTCTTGCCGTTACGGGGTGCAGTCGCACCGATTCGGGGGTGCACGCGCGGATGTTTTGTCTGCATCTTAACTGCGATGAGCGTATCCCCGAAAACGCCTTTTTAAAGGGACTTAATTCGGTTTTACCCGACGATATCGCGGTAATCGGTTACAGGGAAGTGGAAGGTGGCTTTCACGCACGCTATAACGCGGCGGGTAAAGAGTATGTTTACAATTTTTACAGTGGGCTACCCGACCCGTTTTTGTCGCGCTATGCATTAAGGCTTGAAAAAGCACCCGATATCGGTCTTATGAACGAGTTTTGTAAAAAACTTGTCGGCAAACACGATTTTGTCGCATTTTCGTCGTCGGGACGAAGTGTCGAGGATACGGTGCGCACCGTAAAGAAGTGCGAGGTCGTTAGCGACGGTCGGCTTATTAAATTTATAATTTGTGCCGACGGTTTTCTTTATAATATGGTGCGGATTGCGGCGGGCACCGCACTTGAGGTCGGTATGGGGAGACTGTCATTCGACTGTGCCGACGCTATGTTTAAAACGGGCGAGCGCTCGCTTGGTGGACCCACT
>JAZREH010000285.1:0-5518 GCA_045660705.1 Acutalibacteraceae bacterium | reverse complement strand
CATTCTGGCGAAGTGTGATTTCGGTAATCGAAAGCAACGGTTTTAACATCCAACTTCTGATAAGTCGCTTGCCCATTGCCGTTTTGGTCTTGTCAAGCACCCATAAAAGCGAGCCCTTTTTAGCCTTGCTGCGCATTGTTTCGCAGATTTCGAGGTTTCTTATAGCCGTCATATCAAGGCGCATATACTGTGCCTCGGTATAATATTTCACTGAATTTACCGAAATTTTTCCGCCCTTGCCCGTTTCGTGCAGATAATAAACCGTAGCACCAAGCGCCGCCGCCGACCGTGCATCGGCAGGGATTCCGAGATTTTCAGGACTTATAACCCCGAACTGTCTGCTGATATGCTCGTTTACACTGTTTTTCTCAAATACGGTATCCTCACACTGGGTAACCGCACCCTCAAACCTTGCCGACAAAAGCGCCGAAAAGATTGGGTGTGCAAGGTCGTTAGTGCTTATAAGCAGTTCGCTTGTGGAAAAACGCAGAATTTCATCAATGGCGTGTTCGCACATCATATCGCCCGAAATATCGGTAACAAGGGTTTCACCCGTCGAGGCATCGACAAAGCAAAGTCCTATATTATCGGCACCGACAGAAATTGCCGCAAGGAAGTTGTTGCGCGATTCGTCGAGCATACTGTCCTCGATAACCGTGCCTGGGGTGATGACACGCACAACCTCACGCCTAACCAGACCCTTTGCCTTAGCAGGGTCTTCGGTCTGTTCGCAAATGGCTATTTTATATCCTCTGTCAACCAGACGGGCAATGTAACCCTCACAACTGTGGTACGGCACACCGCACATCGGCGCACGCTCTTCAAGTCCGCATTCCTTGCCCGTAAGCACTAAATCAAGTTCGCTTGAAACGGTCTTGGCATCCTCGAAAAACATCTCATAAAAATCGCCCAATCTAAAGAAAAGAATAGAATCACTATTCTGTTCCTTTATTTCCAAATACTGTCGCATCATCGGCGATAGTTCTGCCATAAACACACACTCCGTACTGAATTACCTAATCTGTTATTTGTTATCAGTGACAGCCGCCGCAGGTTGCGCAACTGCCTGTGCACTGTGTTTCGGGTTCGCAGGTTTCGGGGTCAGCACCGTCAACACACTGCATAATAACGCTGTTTACATCCTGTATAAGGGTGTCAAGTTGTGCCTTTGCGGCGTTGTATTCCGCCATAACTGGCGAAGACATAATATCACCGTATATATCACGAAGTTTTGTGTTGAGTTCCTTGATTTTTTCCTCATCACGCTCATCGGCTGTCATTTCGCGGTCAAGATTCATACGGATGGTGTTAAACTCACCTATATTGTTCTGAAGTGCCTCATCGCTGTCGTTGGCAAGTTTTGCCTTGGCATAGCGGATGAAACGCTCGTCCGACTGTATTGCTGAACCTAATTTTCTTGTTGCTTCTAAAACTGTCATTTCAAACTACCTCTTTTTATATAATTGTACCTTTAAGTACATTAGTATACGAATCGATTTTAACATCGACAAATTGACCGATAAGTTGGTCACTGCCCTCAAACTCGACACTGACGGTGCCCGAGGTCTTGCCGTGCAGTATACCGTCACCCGCCGATTCCTCACACAAAACACGCTGTGTTGTGCCGACAAGCGCACCAAGTACATCTGCTGATATCTGCTCTTGCACCCGTAAAAGTTCAGTAAGCCATCTTCCCTTTTCGGCACGCGAAACAGGGTCGGGCATTGATGCCGCAGGTGTGCCCTCGCGGGGTGAATATATGAATGTGAAAAGAGAGGTAAAACCAACCTCTTTTACAAGCGATAATGTCTGTTCAAAGTCCTCGCGCTCTTCACCCGGAAAACCGACGATTATATCACTTGTAAAGGCGATGTCGGGCATACGCTCACGCGCCGCCTTTATAAGACCTAAATATGTTTGCCTGTCATAACGGCGGTTCATCGCACGCAGTATCCTGTCACTTCCCGACTGAAAAGGCAAGTGCAGATGCCGTTCAACCTTTTCACAGTCACGCATAGCATCAAGCAGTTCGGGCGTGCAGTCTTTCGGGTGCGAGGTCATAAACCGTATGCGAAAATCACCCTCAATGTCGTTTACGCGGCGCAGAAGTTGCGCAAAGGTTATGCCGCCGTCGATTCCCTTTCCGTAGGAATTGACATTCTGACCAAGCAGCATAATCTCCTTAAAGCCTAACGCTACCATCTCGCGCGCCTCGTTAATTATTTCCTCGGCATCGCGAGAGCGTTCCCTGCCGCGTACATACGGCACGATACAGTATGTGCAGAAGTTGTCGCAACCGCGCATTACAGGAAGCCATCCCTTGATGTTTCCGTCGCGCCTTACAGGTACACCCTCGGTTATCTCACCGTTTTGAAGTTCGGTTTCAAATACCCTGCCCTGTCCTGACAGACGGCGATAAACAAATTCGGGCAGGCGGTGCTGTACCTGTGTGCCGAAAACGATATCAACATACGGATAACTCTTTTTAAAGCGCTCACACACGCTGTCCTGCTGTGCCATACAACCGCACACACAGAGTAAAAGATGCGGCTTGCGGCGTTTGTGATGCTTCATAGCACCGACATTTCCGTACACCCTGTCCTCGGCGTGACCGCGAACCGCACAGGTGTTGAATAGAATTAAATCGGCATCACCGGGCTCATCGGTAAAACCGTAGCCCATAAGCGCGAGTTCGCCTTTCATACGCTCGGAATCGCTGACATTCTGCTGACAGCCGTAGGTTATAACGCAGGCCTTTGGCTTATAACCAAGACCCGCAAGTATATCCGCCACCCGCGCCGCATAGGCACACTGTTCGGGCGAATACTGTGTTTTTTCAACTGAAAAAGCCAACCTTTAAAGCCCCTTTATATTACTTGATAACCTATATATTATATACCATCAATCACAGTTTATCAAGTTTTTTCGCTATTTTACAGCAATATGAGTAAAACCGCCGTCACCGTAAGCACCGCACACACGCCAAAAAGGGTTAAAATAACCATTCGGCGACGCTTTATCCTTGTTCGAAGCGGCAACATCGGCTTTTCAATTTCGCGGGCAAGTTGACCCGCGGCACGGGTAAGCCGCTTGGCGTTCAGGTTTCCGTATTTCGGGGAAACGTAAAAAACAATTTTTTCAAACATCTTGCTTCCCGTATCGTTTACTTCAATTACTGTTTTATTGACACCTTTTACCATTTTATAACTCCTTTAGAAATTGCTGAAAGTATTTTTGGCAAAAGTTGTCGGTTGTATTCCGGTTTACATAAAAATGTGGATAACTCGGTGGAAAAGTTTATAAACTCCCCAAAAACAGTGGAAAAAGTTATCAACCGCGTGTAGAATAATGCGGTTTTATGTAAATCATTCGGGTAACCGTCCCGTTAAAAACGCAACTGTGCGTTCTACAGAATCTTTGGAATTTCCCCAATCCTTTTCGGCGGCACCCGCACTTCGGTAATCGTACATAGAGCAGTATTTTGTAACATCGTCGCACAGCGTTTTAGCGTAATCACCCGTAATTCGGGTAAGATTTTTTGCCATTTCGCTGCCGTAACGCGGACATTTGCGCTTATCAAGTCCCGCAATCAGCCGCTCATAGTGCGGCAGGCAGAACTGCGGCTGTGCGTTAAAGAGGTCGCGGAAGTCGCGCTCGTTTTCGTAACAGCGGTATATCGTTTCGATCATTCGCGAAACGCCCCACTCAATTTTTTCACACACAAAGCAACTATCGTAAAGTTTTTGCGCCTTATCGGCTTTTTTAGCATCGGAATTGAACATTTTTTTATCAAAAATATCCTTAGTAACGCTTTTTATATGGGTTTCAATCATAAGGGCAAGTTGAAGTCTGCCGCGTCGCGCCATCATTTTGTCGTAATGGTCGGTGCAAAAACCCGTTTTGTTGGTTTCGATTCTTACATCGGGTTCCATCATAGCGTCACCCATAATATAATCGAGTATTCTTTCCTCTACCGTCGCATACATACGGCATATGGGACACCCGTCACTCTCCTCAAAGACCTCGCTTATCGGTATAGTACAAATATCATCTCTCATTAAAAATCACATCCTTGCTTTACATTATAGCACAAAAATGTTATAATTCAAATATAAAAAGAGGTGTAACACATGTTTTCGGTTGAATATAAAGACAATAATGCCTATATATCGGGCGTAAAGGAGTTTGACCTTGCACAGACCCTTGACTGCGGACAGGCTTTCCGTTGGCGCGAAAACCCAAACGGGCGTTGGTGCGGTGTAGCATTCGGGCGGCTGCTTGAAATCGAAAAAAGCGGTGACTTAATTATTCTTTACAACACCACACCAGAAGATTTCGAGGGGGTGTGGCGCGGATATTTCGACCTTGACCGCGACTACGGTAAGGTTATTTCGGATATAAGCCAGAATGACATTCTGAAAAACGCGTCACAGTACGGATACGGAATACGGATTCTCGCTCAAGAACCGTGGGAGGCGCTCTGCTCGTTCATAATATCACAAAACAACAATATCCCGCGAATAAAGGGGATTATTGAACGACTGTGCGAAAACTTCGGTGACAAATGCGGTGATGCCTACACATTCCCGACAGCGCAGAAAATTTCCACACTTTCAATAGAACAACTGTCCCCACTGCGTTGCGGTTTCAGGGCAAAGTACATACTTGATGCGGCAAGGCGGGTGGCTGACGGTGAAATCGACCTTGACGCCCTTAAGACCGCCGATACCGATACCGCACGCGATATACTGATGACCGTTAAAGGTGTAGGTCCGAAAGTTGCCGACTGTACCCTTTTGTTCGGTCTTGGGCATATATCGGCGTTTCCGCGCGATGTATGGATAAAACGCGCTATGCAGGAGATGTTCGGCGGTGAACTCCCCGAATGTGCCCTACCCCACGCCGGCATCGTTCAGCAGTATATTTTTTATTATGCAAGAGAAAACGGAAAATAGCAAAAAACGAGCGTAAAAACGCTCGTTTTTTCATTTTAAAACACCTCACGAAGTGTGTCGGCAATCTGTGCGGTGTGTTCCCACTCGGGCACCTTGCCGTCAAGTATACATCTTGCAAGTTCACCCGACCCACACCAGGTTGTAAAAAGAGTCCCTTCAATATGCCCTGTGTCGTGCTGTTTTGCGTACTCAATAAACTTTACCGTACTTTCGCGGTCGCGCCAAGGCGAAACATACATTTTAAAACCCGCCTTTGCAAAGGCTTCGACAGACGGGTATTTTTCCCGATTCCAATAATGCCAGTCGCAAATGACAACATCCTTTGATATTAAATCAATCGCTCCGTCGGTCCCGTTGTCTGCCGCCTCATATTTACAGTAAACGCCCATTTCATTCTTATTAAGCAGGCGGTCGCCCCACATCATCATTTTTGCACCGCGCTGATTTAAATGTGCGTTAAGGGTGTTTATCCAATCGGCAAGCAGTTGCGCCTTACTGTGTTTCGCACATTCCTCGCAAAGCCCTATATGGAAAACCTCATCACATCCGACGTGGAATGTATC
>JAZREH010000284.1:0-1256 GCA_045660705.1 Acutalibacteraceae bacterium | reverse complement strand
GGCTTTGGGACTTGACCCACAAAAATCCACATTGTTCATACAGTCACAAGTTCCCGAACACGCCGCACTTTCGTGGCTTTTATCCTGCTATACACAGTTTGGCGAACTCTCCCGAATGACCCAATTCAAGGATAAATCGGCAAAACACGCCGATAATGTCAATGTCGGACTTTTTTCCTATCCGACGCTTATGGCGGCTGATATTTTACTATATAAACCCGATTTCGTACCCGTAGGTGCCGACCAGAAACAGCACCTTGAAATCGCGCGCGATATCGCAATCCGCTTTAACCACATCTACGGTGATGTGTTCAAGGTACCCGAACCCTATATTCCGAAAATCGGTGCGCGTGTTATGTCGCTTCAGGACCCCACCAAAAAGATGTCAAAGTCGGACGAAAACGCCAATGCGTGGGTTGCGATTCTTGACGACCGCGACACTATAATCCGCAAATTCAAACGCGCCGTTACCGACAGCGAGGGTTGTGTACGACTCAGCGAAACACAGGCGGGTATCTCAAACCTTATCGGCATTTACGGTGCCGTAACGGGCAAAACCGCCGATGAAATCGAGCGCGAGTTTGACGGTCGCGGCTACGGTGATTTCAAGATGGCGGTTGGTGAAGCCGTCGCCGACGAACTTGCCCCCATCAAGGCGCGCTATGATGAGATTATTACCGACAAGGGCGAACTTGAGCGCCTTTACCGCGAGGGTGCACAGAAGGCGGAATATGTCGCACGAAAGACATACCTTAAGGCTATGAAAAAGGTCGGTTTTGTATTATGATTCCTCCCCTTGCAGGAAATGATACGGCAAAGCGTGCCACCGACGGTTTTATACGGTCGGGCAGAATACCGCACGCGATACTGATAGAGGGTGACTTCGGCACAGGCAAGCACACCCTTGCCGCATTTATCGCCCGCGCCGCCGTCTGTGACGGTGGGGAGAAACCCTGTGGCGTGTGCAACGGCTGTCATTTGGCGACGGTAGGTTCACACCCCGATATCACATATGTTATGCCCGAGGAGGGCAAAAAAAACATTACGGTTGACCGCATACGCACACTTCGTGCCGATGCCTTTGTAAAACCCCATACGGCATCGCACCGCGTGTTTATAATCGACGGCGCCGACCGTATGAACCCACAGGCTCAGAATGCTCTTTTAAAGGTGCTTGAGGAACCGCCGTCGGGTGTTATTTTCATTCTTATAACCGAATCGCGCACCACACTGCTTGAAACCATCGTTTCGCGGTG
>JAZREH010000283.1:0-6611 GCA_045660705.1 Acutalibacteraceae bacterium | reverse complement strand
TGATATTTTTACTTTCGGCGCAGAATAGTACCGAATCCGCCGCATTAAGCGGCGGATTTACATACAGACTGTTTTCGCTGATTTATCCCGATTTTGGCGGTATGGATGAGGCACAGCAGGCGCTTATTATGTCGCAGTTTTCGTTTATCATAAGAAAAACTGCACACTTTTCGCTTTATGCGGTACTCGGCGTATTTGCCTTTATGAATGCTGCAGCGTATATAGGACTTGGTGCATTTTTTAAATCGTTTTTGGCGTTTTTATTCGGTGCGGCGTATGCCGTAAGCGATGAAATTCACCAGATTTATGTATCGGGCAGGTCGTGTGAAATAAGGGATATAATTATTGACAGTTGCGGTGTTTTGCTTGGCGCTATGTTAAGCGAACTTATATACAAGGGTGTGGAAACAAAGATGCGAAAAAAGGTGCTTATCAAACAAAACGGCGACCTGTTTGACCGTTTAAACGACGCACAGCGGCGCATTGCCGAACTTGAAGAAACTATACGGCAACAGGACGGCGAAATCGAAAATCTTAACCTGCAACTTGAAGAACTTCGCAGTATGCCCAAAGTAATTGATGAGCCCGAAACGCCCAAAGCAGAAGAACAGATACCTCAAAGTGAGTGCCTAACAGAAGAAATACCCGACGAAGAAGTATCGGTTGTAGAGGATACTGCACCGCCCGAACAGTGCGATGAGTGGGTCGAGATACCTGTGCTACCCGAAACAAAGGAACCCGAAGTTGCGGTAGAAATCGCCCCTGTTTTTGATAATATTCCTGATAACGAAAGTATAGAGTACGGCGCACAGACAATCGGCAAGATTGTGCTTAGTGCCACACAGTACAGTAATATGCTGACGGCTGACGGACAGACGGGTTATAAGGAACTGTTAAATCTTATACTCGGCAGGACCGAGGTTGCAAAGGCAGAAATCCTTGATATTACGGCGTGTGACTCTGAATTTTCGGTAAAGAAACATATGATTGACGATGTGTACGAACAGGCACTTGAATACTTTGAAAGTGTTATGGCACAAAAATAACGGTAAAAAATAAAACCTCTGCATCGGTTGATGCAGAGGTTTTTTTATATGCTATTTATCTTTCCAAACGATGAAACCGTAACTGTCAAGAATCTGAAAAAACTTTACAAGCCGTTCGTAAAGCGGTTGCGCCTTTTCGCCGAAGTGCCCGTCGACAAGTTTGCCAATCTCTGTTATGTCGCGTACACCGTCGATAAGCGGCCATATGAAACTGCCGTTTTCGTCGAGGTGGATATAACTTATTTTGGGCCTTTTAAAAAGTTTCTGCGCTATCCTGTTAAAGACACCGCGGTTTTCGACTTCAAGTGTGACAGCACCCTGTGTGTCGGCAGACCAACCGATATTTTCGCTTTTTTGCGGGATACGGTCAAGGTAGTTCTGTGACACCCGTTTATTCTTCATCTTCTGCTATTTCGACACGCTTTTTGAAAAGCGAGAACTTAAGAACGGTCAGTACAATAATTGCAAAGAGCAGTAAACCGCCGATGGTTGCAACGGGTGCAGATATATACTTTGAAATATCGATAAGACCCGTTACGCCGACAACGGTAAGAATTGCAAGCAGTATGCCGACAAGACCTTCACCCGCAATCATACCCGAACAGAACAGTATGCCGTCATTTACAACCGCTTCTCTTTTCTTTGCACCCATATTCATCTTGTCAAGTAAAAGTCTTACAAGACCGCCGACCATAATGCAGGCGTTGAGATGGACTGGTAGATAAACACCTATTGCAAAGGGAAGAACAGGGATACCGATAATTTCAATTATAACGGCAATAAACACACCGATAAGGATAAGTCCCCAAGGCAGATTGCCCTCCATAACACCCTCGATAACCGTTTTCATAAGTGTTGCCTGAGGTGCGGCAAGTTCGTCACCGCCAAAGCCCCACGCCTTGTCGAGCAGATAAAGTGTTCCACCGATGGCAAGCGCCGAGGAAACAACGCCGATAATCTCACCGATTTGCTGTTTTTTAGGTGTTGCGCCAAGAATATAACCCGTTTTAAGGTCCTGTGAGGTATCGCCTGCAATAGCCGAAACAATGCATATAACCGAACCGATTGCGATTGCACTTGCCATACCGCCGATGCCTGTGGCACCGGTTACTTTAAGGATGAGTGTCGCAATCAAAAGGGTGGCAATCGCCATACCCGAAACGGGGTTGTTACTGCTGCCGACAAGACCGACCATACGGCTTGAAACGGTGGCAAAGAAGAAACCGAAAACAACGATTATGACTGCGCCAAGAAGTGAAACAGGGATTGCAGGTACAAGCCATACAGCAAGGGTAAGGGCAACAATGGCGATAAGTACGGTTACAATACTTAAATCGCGACCGGTACGCGAAGTGTCTGATGCCGCTGAGCCCTTGATGCTCTTTATCGCACCGCCAAAGGTGGAAACGATAAGCGGAAGTGATTTTATAAGGCTTATGATACCGCCCGCTGCAAGGGCACCCGCACCGATATAGCGTACATACGAACCCCAGATACCGCTGGCACCGCTTTGGGCAAATATTTCGGAAACAGAAAGTGTTGCGGGGTCAAGTACGGCATCACCGCCGAAGATAACAATCATCGGGATAATTACAAGCCAACTTAAAACGCCGCCCGCGAACATATAAGATGAAATTCTTGCACCGCAGATGTAACCTACCGACATAACGGCGGGATAAATCTGTGTACCGATTTCACCCGGATACCCTTTGATTTTAAGGGAAATTTCACCCGAAACGGCTTTAAGACCGTCAATGATAAACTTGAAAAGCGCGGCAAAACCCATACCCGCAAAAACGGTAGAGGCATTTGCACCGCCCTTTTCACCCGCTAAAAGCACCTCTGCACAGGCGGTACCCTCGGGATAGGGAAGAACGCCGTGTTCCTTTACGATAAGGGCGTTACGAAGCGGAATCATAAAGAAAACACCTAAAAGTCCGCCGATAAGGGCGATAAGGGTGATTTCAATAATGTCTGGCTTGTCCATTTTGCCCTCTGCTGCCCACAGGAAAAGTGCGGGAAGTGTGAAGATGGCACCCGCGGCAAGTGACTCACCCGCCGACCCTATGGTCTGAACAATGTTGCTTTCAAGGATTGAGTTTTTACGCATAATAATGCGGATTACACCCATCGCGATAACCGCGGCGGGGATAGATGCCGAAACGGTCATACCGACACGAAGTCCAAGGTATGCGTTGGCGGCGCCAAACACAACGGCAAGCAGTATACCCATTATTATCGAGGTAACCGTAATTTCGGGCGTAACACGCTCAGCCGGAATGTATGGCTTAAATTCGTTTTTGTTTTCCATAAACTTATCTCCGTTCTGCCGAAACAGGACATCATATGTCCGTTTACGGCGAAATTCATACTATTATATCATACTACCCGAGAAAAAGCAAACAAAAAAGGGGGATGATTCCCCCTTTTTAGCAATTTTTCAGTATTTCGGTTATAAGTCGGTATATATCCGCGGTAGATGATATAGAGAGCGACTCGTTTGCGGTGTGGACATCGTTTAACTCGGGACCTATGGAAATGCAGTCGAGATTTTGGATTTTCGATGCAAAAACCCCGCATTCAAGACCCGCGTGAATTGCCTCAACCTTTGGTGTACTGCCAAACTGTGCCGTATAGCACCTTTTGTAAAGGCTTAAAAGTTCAGAATCCGATTTAAATTCCCACGGCGGATATGCGCCCGATGTTGAAACCGTAAAACCAAGGTCTGTAAACAGTATATCAAGCCTTTCGGTAAGAAAATCAAGCGCCGACGATTTGTTACTTCGCAGTGCAAATGTGAACTTTACACTGTCGCTGTCGGTTTTTAAAATTCCAAGATTCAGCGAGGTTTCAACAAGGCCCTCGATTTCGGCACTCATCTCTATTACTCCGTTTGGTGCTGTGCAAAGTGCATTCAGAATACGGTTTTGATCGTCTTTTGAAAAAACAGAGTATTCACTTTTACTATCATTAACGGTAACCTCATATGAAAAATCGGGTTCGCGCGCCGAATTTTCGCTTTTTATTATCGCAAGATACAGATTTGCGGCTTTTATAAAGTTGTCGGGGTCTTGTAGAAGTAATTGGGCACGGCTGATTGGCGTTATGGCGTTGCATTTGTCACCGCCGCCAAGAGATATAATATCAAAATCAAGTTGGCGGTTAAGGTGCGAAAGCACCCTGCCTAAAAGAATGTTAGCGTTAATTCTGCCACTGTTTATTTCAATACCCGAATGACCGCCCCGAAGTCCTGACAGGGTGATGCTGACTTTCGTTCCGCTTTTTTCTATATATTTCGGTCTTATGACGGCGGAAAAATCTGCCCCGCCCGCACAGGAAACGGTGACGGTGTCATCCTCCTCCGAGTCAATGTTTATAAGCCGTTTGCCACTAAGCGGCGAAACATCAAGGGCGGTGGCACCAATCATACCAATTTCTTCGTCGGTAGTAAAAAGCGCTTCAATGGGCGGGTGGGGTATATCATTACTTTCAAGAATTGCCAATATCATCGCAACGGCAATTCCGTTGTCGCCGCCAAGGGTTGTCCCGCGCGCCCTTATAAAGTCACCGTCAACGAAAATATCAAGACCGTCACGCTCAAAGTCAATCCCACAGTCGGTGTCTTTTTGACATACCATATCAAGATGACCTTGCAAAATTACCGGTTCGCGGTTTTGGTACCCGACAGTACCGTCCTTAAAAATAATAACATTATCGGCACTGTCGCGTATACACCGAAGACCGTGGGTCTTGGCAAAGTCCACACAGTATTCGCTGATTTTCCCGCAGTTTTGCGACCCGTGGGGAATGGAACATATTTCCTCAAAATACTTAAAAACCCGTACAGGTTTTATTTTAGAAAGAACAGACACAAAAAATCCTCCGATAAAAAACTATAGTGTGATAACTATTATTATATTTTTTACATAAGTGTATGTCAAATGTATTTTTTGCTGATTTTCATTGACAAAGGTTTTTGAGGGGTTTATACTGAAGAAAATGGTTGAAAGGAAGTCTTTTTATGTTGGTTTCAACACAGAACTCTTTTTTGGCAGGAAATCTTTCCTATAAGGAATCGATACGAATTCTTAAAGAGGCAGGCTTTGATGCATACGATATGACGCTGTGCAGTCTTTACAGTGCGCCCGACACCTGTATTTTCAGCGGTGATGACTATCTTGAAAAGGCAAAGGAACTTCGCGAATACGCCGACCAGATCGGAATTGTGTGCAATCAGGCGCACGCCCCGTTCGAGTGGCGTATGTTCGATGCCGAACGGGAAAAATTCCTTGATGAAACTATAATGCGTTCGGTTGAAATTGCATCGGTTTTGGGCGCCAGGATTATAGTAATTCATCCAAAACAGTATATGGTATATGCCGACCACGCCGAGGAACTTTTCAATATCAATATGCAGTATTATAAGGATCTTATTCCTTATGCTAAGAAATATAACATAAAAATTGCGGTCGAAAATATGTATCAGTGCAATAACGGTGCCCACACTCCTACAGACAGTACCTGTGCGCGTGCGTGGGAATTTTGCAAGTACCTTGACACAATCGACAGCGAGTGGATTGTCGGCTGCCTTGATATCGGTCACGCCTCCCTTATGGCGGCGGATATCCCCGACTTTATAAGAAAACTCGGTAATAAACGCCTGCAGGCACTTCATATTCACGATACCGACTTTATACACGATAGTCATACGGTGCCGTTTGAAGAAAAGATTAATTATATTGAGGTGGCAAAAGCCCTCGGTGAAATCGGTTATAACGGCGATATCACCTTTGAGGCAGACTGTTTCTATAACGGAAAGCCAAAGGGGCTCTATCAGGCGGCGGCAAGGTATATGTGCGAGGTGGGTAAATTCCTGGCATCAGAGGTTGAAAAAAACCGAAAATAAAAGCAGTATTGCTTTTTTCATAATTTGCAAATTGTTTTCATACAATTAAACAGTATAATAGGAGTTGATTGTATGAGAGAGGGTAGTGTAGGCAGGGCGGTACTGCTTGGGGAATACATAATCGAAACGGGCGCAACCGTCCGCGCAGCGGCAAAGGTCTTTAAAATAAGCAAATCTACAGTACATACGGCAGTAACGGTATGGAACGGTTTGTGTGGATGGTATCATAAAAACAGGTTAAGAATGCGAAAAAAACATCAAAACCTTTGCGTAAAGCAGGGGTTTTGTTTTTTGGGTAATATTCACAAATATTCCGTGTTTTTTCTCGTTGACATAAATCTCTCAAAGTGATATAATCATTTATATATGTAGAGTATTCTGGCGTATTATGTATATATCTTTTTACGATAGATATTGGAAGTGTAAAAATGCGATTCGAAAAACGAATTTTTCTTTCTACTGCAACCGTCCATGGCGAGGAAATGCAGTTTGTTAAAGAGGCTTTTGATAAAAATTGGATAGCACCTCTAGGTTTTAATTGTGATGGTTTTGAAAACGAAATGGCCGAGTATCTCGGCAGTGATACGAATAGTACGTATCACTGCCTTGCATTGTCGGCAGGTACTCCCGCACTTCATCTTGCAATCAAACTCGCAGGT
>JAZREH010000282.1:0-2009 GCA_045660705.1 Acutalibacteraceae bacterium | reverse complement strand
ATGAGGTAGAGGGAATAAACCGCGTGCTTTACGACCTTACACCCAAGCCGATAGGCACCATTGAGTGGGAATAATACAAAACGGGTTGGATGATAACGCATCCAAGCCGTCTTTTGCTAAAAAACAGAAATGATTTGTTTGATTTTTTATTAGTTTTTGTCCCATGTGTTTAATATAATATAATAACGACCAAAGGAGGGAACGCTGTGGCTGTTTGTGAAAAGAGCAGAATACTTGAAATTGACCCGTATCTTGAACCGTTTGGCAGGGATATCGAGATGCGCAGTAAACTTTTTGAAAAAAAGAGGGCGGAACTTGTAGGCAAGGGTAAACTTTGCGACTTTGCCAACGGGTATGAATACTTCGGGTTTCACCGCACCCGCACAGGCTGGGTGTACAGGGAATGGGCACCCGCCGCCGAAAAGATGTTTCTTACGGGTGATTTTAACGGTTGGGATATCGAATCCTGCCCGATGAAACGGCTTGAAAACGGCGTTTTCGAGGTGAAATTAAAGGGCAGAAATGCCCTGTGCGTCGGACAAAAGGTGCAGGCTATTGTCATAAGCGGCGGTCAGGTGTTAAGGCGGATTCCGACCTATGCTACCCGCGTAGTACAGGATAAACAGACCTTTTTGTGGTGCGCCGAAATTGACGATACACTTGACGCGTTTCAGTGGAGTGACAGGCGCTTTACCCCCGCAAAGGTGCCTTTTATTTACGAGTGTCACATCGGTATGGCGCAGGAAAAGGGTGACATCGGTACATACCGCGAATTTATTGACAATGTTTTGCCGCGTATAAAATCGCTTGGATACAACACAATTCAGATAATGGCGGTTATGGAACATCCGTATTATGCATCTTTCGGATATCAGGTGTCAAACTTTTTTGCTCCGTCATCGCGGTACGGTACAAGCCGCGAACTTAAAGAACTTGTCAACACAGCGCACGGTATGGGAATTACCGTTTTGCTTGACCTTGTTCATTCACACGCCATAAAAAACACCAATGAGGGAATCTGTGAGTTCGACGGAACTGAGTATCAGTTTTTTCACGAGGGTGAACGCGGCGACCATAGTGCGTGGGGTACTAAACTTTTCAACTACGGTAAAAACGAGGTACTGCATTTTCTGCTTTCAAACCTTAAATACTGGCTCCAGATTTTCCATTTTGACGGTTTCCGTTTTGACGGCGTTACATCAATGCTGTATCACGACCACGGTCTGGGCAGTGCCTTTACCGACTACGGTATGTATTTTTCGATGAATACCGATACCGAGGCGGTTACATATCTTCAACTTGCAAACGAACTTATCCACGCTGTAAAACCTGATGCTATAACGGTTGCCGAGGATATGTCGGGTATGCCGGGTATGTGTCTGCCCGTTTGTGACGGCGGAATCGGTTTCGATTACCGACTTAATATGGGCGTTCCCGATATGTGGATTAAGATGCTTAAAGAAACGGCTGACGACGACTGGGATATGGGTAACCTTTGGTACGAACTTACCAATCGCCGTGCCGCCGAAAAGAGTATAGGATACTGTGAATCCCACGATCAGGCGCTTGTGGGCGATAAAACCATAATGTTCAGACTTTGTGATGCCGAAATGTACACAAGTATGAGCAAGGATATACAAAGCCCCGTTATTGACCGCGGTATGGCACTTCATAAAATGATACGCCTTATAACTGCGTCGCTTGGCGGTGAGGGGTATCTTAACTTTATGGGCAATGAGTTCGGGCACCCCGAATGGATTGATTTCCCGCGTGAGGGCAACGGGTGGAGTTATCACTACTGCCGTCGGCAGTGGAGTCTTGTGGACAACGGATTTTTGCGTTACGGCGCACTTTGTGAGTTTGACCGCGCTATGATAAAACTGCTTAAATGGGACGGACTTTTAGGGGCGACTGCCGAAAACAGGTGGATACACCAAGAAGATAAAATTATTATCTATACAAAGGGTGATACCGGTTTTGCCTTTAATTTGCACCCAAGCTGTTCGTTT
>JAZREH010000281.1:0-1657 GCA_045660705.1 Acutalibacteraceae bacterium | reverse complement strand
TTTCACTTCTCTGGAGCAGAATTTTCCTCAAGGAAAAAATGTCGTGGAAGCACTACACCGCAATCGGTCTTGCCATTACGGGTATTGTTATTCTCGGATAAGTTTCATATTTTAAAAGCAAGCGGGCGACCTTTTCGGCCGCCTGTTTTTTTACTGTCACACGGGTCGTGCCTCGGTTTTTTATGCTGTTGTGGCAGGGCTTGTCCTTGACATATCTGCTATATTATGTTAAAATTTAATAGATTATAATATATAATAGGGAAAGTGTGGGGTGACCAATATAAACGGGCAATATATTTCTAACTCACCCGACGATACTATGCGTATTGCCGAGCGGCTTGCCGAAACACTAAAGGGCGGCGAGGTTATCGCTTTCAGAGGCGGTCTTGGTATGGGGAAAACCTGCTTTGTACGGGGTCTTGCAAAGGGTCTGGGCTTTACGGGCGATGTTTCTTCTCCCACATTTGCGCTGATAAACGAGTATCTGGGCGGACGGCTCGACCTGTTTCACTTTGATATGTACCGCGTTGAGGACTGGGACAGCCTTTACTCGACAGGGTTTTTCGATTATCTTCAGTCGGGTGGCGTTATCGCGGCTGAGTGGAGTGAAAATATTGACGGCGCCCTGCCCGAAAACACCGTTTATATCACCTTTGAGCGCACAGGCGATAACAGCCGTATACTCACAATAGGAAGTGAAAACACTTGAAAATACTTGCACTTGAATGTTCAGCAGGTCCTGCATCCGCGGCGATTGTCGAGGACGGGCGTATACTTGCACAAACTTCGGTCAATGTTAAAATTACACACTCACAGACCTTGATGCCGATGGTAAAGGGCATACTTGATAACAGTTTTCACACCCTTTCGGACATCGACGGCTTTGCCGTTTCGGCGGGCCCCGGTTCATTTACGGGAATCCGCATCGGAATTGCTGCGGTAAAGGGTCTTGCGGCACCGCGTGAACTTCCCGTCGCGGCGGTTTCGACACTTCGCGCTATGGCGGAGGTTTTTAGAGGTCAGAACACTATTGTCTGCGCCGTAATGGATGCGCGCGCGGGACAGGTTTACAACGCGCTTTTCGAGGTCTGCGGTGACACTGTCACCCGACTTTGTTTCGACAGGGCGCTTATGTGCAGCGAACTCGCCCTCGAGGTGCAAAATCTTGTAAGCGAGGGCAAAACGGTCACCGTAACGGGTGACGGCACCGATGTTTTTTACCCGACGGTACAAAATCTTTCGGGTGTGACTGCCGCAAACGGGATTTTACGGTTTCAGTCGGCGGCGGCGGTAGGTCTTGTCGGTGAGCAGATGTTTTTTAAGGACGACACCGTATCTGCCGACCAACTTTTACCCGTATATCTTCGCCTGCCACAGGCAGAGCGTGAACTGAAAGCAAAACTTCAAAAAGGAGAAAAATGATATGAAAAAAATTGCAATCGGTTGTGACCACGGCGGACTTGAACACAAAAACGCCATCGCACAGCACCTTAAGGACCGCGGTTTTACGGTGGTTGACGAGGGAATTTACGAGGCGGTTTCGGTCGACTATCCCGAAATTGCGCTGAAGGTCTGCAAACACATCCCCGACGGTGACTGCGACCTTGCAGTACTTGTCTGCGGTACGGGAATCGGAATGTCACTTGCCGCAAACAAG
>JAZREH010000280.1:0-1808 GCA_045660705.1 Acutalibacteraceae bacterium | reverse complement strand
AGCGGTGAGCCTATCACCGTAATTTCACACTTAAGGGGAAGTTGTGTTGTCGCGATAAAGAACGGCAGGTACAGTATTGACCGCCTTTTGGCATCGGCGATAACGGTTGAATAGCAGAAAACAGCCGCTTGACGGCTATTTTCTTTGGCGGTCGGTTAGTTATCGCTAACCCGCCGGACAGTTTTTGGAGGAATAAAAATGCGGATTGCTTTTGCGGGAAACCCAAACAGCGGTAAAACTACAATGTATAATGCGCTTACGGGCCGCAATGAAAATGTCGGCAACTGGGCGGGCGTTACGGTTGAAAAAAAGCAGGGCACTATAAAGCGGAGTTACTGTGACGGTGCCGCGCAACCGATTGCGGTTGACCTGCCTGGGGCGTACTCGATGTCGCCCTTTACTTCGGAGGAAAGCATTACAAACGAATACATAAAAAACGAGGCACCCGATGTTATCGTCAATATCGTCGATGCCACCAACCTAAGCCGTAGCCTGTTTTTTACGACACAACTGCTGGAACTTGGTATTCCTGTTGTCATCGCGCTTAATAAGAGCGATATAAATAAGAAAAAACAGACCCGAATCAATGCCGAACTTCTGTCACAGGAACTGGGTTGCCCTGTTGTTATGACGGTGTCGGCATCGCTTAGCCATACAGGTCTTGACGAGGTTGTAAAGACGGCGATGGGACTTGCGGGAAAGGGTCAGAGGGCGCCCTATGTTCAGGGTGAAACCGACCTTACCGACAGGGCGGCGGTAGAACTTGCCGACCGAAAGCGTTTTGAGTATGTAAACGCCCTTGTAAAAAAGGTCGAAAAACGAAAGGTTTTTTCAAGCCAAAGAAATTTTCAGGACAAGATTGACGGTGTGTTGACCAATCGGTGGCTTGGCATTCCGATTTTCGCCGTTGTTATGTTGCTTGTTTTTCAGATTTCACAGTCGTGGCTTGGCGTCTGGATTGCCGAGGGTTTCAGTATCGGCGGCAAAACGGTGCCTGGACTTGTTACGCTGCTTGAAATGTTCCAAGGCTGGGTAGGCGGACTGTTTGAAAATGCCAATCCGCTTATTTCGGCACTTCTTGTTGACGGTGTTATCGGCGGCGTTGTTGCAGTTGTCGGATTTTTACCGCTTGTTATGGTTATGTATTTCCTTTTGGCGTTGCTTGAAGATTCCGGATATATGTCCCGCGTGGCGGTAGTGCTTGACCCCATTTTCAAAAAGGTGGGACTTTCGGGCAAATCGGTCATTCCGTTTGTTATCGCGGTGGGTTGCGCCGTTCCGGGTGTAATGGCAAGCCGCACCATCAAGAACGAGCGTGAGCGCCGCGCCGCGGCTATGCTTGCCCCCTTTATGCCCTGCGGTGCAAAGATTCCCGTAATATCGCTTTTTGCAGGCGCGTTTTTCGGTAATGCGGGTTGGGTAAGTGCCGCAATGTACCTTACGGGTATTGTGATTATCTTCTTCGGTGCGTTGCTTATAAACAGGGTTACGGGTAACAGCGCGCGCAAACCTTACTTTATTATTGAACTTCCCGAATATAAATTCCCGTCGGTCTGGGGCGCCGTAAAGTCGATGTGCTCCCGCGGTTGGGCGTATATTGTAAAGGCGGCGACCATAATACTCATTTGCAATACCGCCGTTCAGATTATGCAGTCATTTAACTGGAAATTCGGCGTTGCCGAAACTGCCGATTCGTCGATACTTGCATCGGTTGCGGGTCCTTTTGCATATCTGCTTGTACCCGTTGTCGGTGTTGTAAGTTGGCAACTTGCCGCCGCGGCGATTACGGGATTTATTGCAAAGGAAAA
>JAZREH010000279.1:0-4295 GCA_045660705.1 Acutalibacteraceae bacterium | reverse complement strand
AGCGCGCCCGACTTGTCTGTGAGGACAAAAACGGCAGATTTTTAATCGATTCGGGCGAAGTTACGGTGAGGGTAAAAAAAGATGAGAAAGACTAAATTTACAAACCCCGTACTTGCGGCGGTTATGGTGGCTTTTATTTCGGTTTGTTCGCAAATCGCCATTGTTTTGCCGTCGGGATTGCCGCTTACATTACAGACCCTTGCAATTACGGTTTGCGGCTTTCTTTTGGGCGCAAAGTGGGGCTGTATCGCGGTTTTGGTTTACATATTTTCGGGACTTTTAGGAATCCCTGTGTTTTCCTCTTTCGGGTCGGGTTTTCACTATGTTATCGGACCGACAGGCGGTTTTATTTTGGGCTTTTTACCGCTTTGTTTTTTTTGCGCGGTATCAGAAAATTTCAAAAAACCTATTTTAAAGATACTTTTTGTTACGGCGGGAATTTTGATTCTTTATATTACAGGCTGTGTGTGGTACTCTGTTTTTACCAAAACACCCCTTATTTTAAGTTTTACCGCTGTGGTACTCCCGTTTATTCCTAAAGATATTCTATGCGCAATTTCGGGCTTTTTTGTGGCTTTTAAAATAAAAAGAAAAATATGTTAATTTAGTGTTGAAAATCTATATATATTATGTTATACTATATTAGTATTACTATTTATATATATTATCTTATTTAAATAAATAATAAAGGTGGTTTGAAATAATGCCTATTCAGTCAATTACTGATATCTGGTTTGCGGTTGGCGAGGAATGCAAAACCCTTATATCCGAGGTTGCCTTTAACTGCTTTTTAAAGGACCTTAAACCCGTTTCCTTTGCCGACGGCGAATTTACGCTTGCACACAATAACGAATATATGTGCAGTGTTGTTGAACAAAACTACCTTGGTGTACTTTCTACCGCCCTTAAAAATGTTTTGGGAATTGATGTCATTCCCAGAATCACCTTTGAGGACGAGGAGCAGAAGATTAAAAACGCCGAGGAATACAGTGAGGGTCTTACCTTTGAGGACTTTTTCTCATTTGATAACTTTATCGTAGGTTCTACCAACCGTTTTGCACAGGCGGCGGCTTTTGCGGTTGCGGAAAACCCTGGTATGAATAACTACAACCCGCTTATAATCTACGGCAATTCGGGTGTCGGTAAAACCCACCTTTTGCTTGCTATTAAAAACCATATAAAAAAGAAAAACCCTGGGAAAAAGATTGAGTATCTTCGCGGTGAGGATTTCGCAAACCAACTGATTCAGTCGATACAAGAGGGTAAAATCGGTCTTGGCACAATGGACGACTTCCGCACAAAATTCAGAAGTGTTGATGTTCTGCTTGTCGACGATATCCACTTTATCGCGGGCAAGGCACAGACACAGGAGGAATTTTTTAATACCTTTAACACCCTGTATCAGAACAATAAACAAATCGTTGTAACCCTTGACCGTCCGCCTAAGGAGATTAAGACCCTTGACGACCGTATCCGTTCACGGTTTGAAAGCGGACTGTTTGCCGATATTACTCCGCCCGATTTTGAAACAAGGGTCGGCATTATCAAAAAGAAAGCGGAACAGAGCGATATTCAGATTGACGAAAATCTTGTTTTCTATATTGCCGAGCATATTAAGGTCAACACCCGCCAACTTGAGGGGGTTGTCAAAAAACTTCAGGCGTATATACATATTCAGAACAAGACGCCTAATATGTCAACCGTTCAGAATATAATCCGCGATGTTATAAACGACACTAAACCTGAACCGATAAGCATTGAAAAAATAATTGCCGAGGTTGCGCGTACATACAATGTTTCAGAAAGCGATATACTTTCAAACCGCCGTACCGCATCGCTTGCGCTTGCCCGTCAGGTTTCGATGTATATTGCAAGGGAAACGACCGAACTTTCCTTTAAAACAATCGGCGAAAAGTTTGGCAAGGACCACACTACTGTTCTTTATAATGTAAAGAAGATTGAGGACTTTTTAAAGGACAAGCCGTACGAACAGGAACTTGTTTCAAACATCATTAAAAACCTTAAAAACGAGTAATAATTATCCACAAAGTTAACCGTATTAACTTCACATTCTTTCCACCGCTGTGTGGATAACTTTAGCGGGTTAAAATCCATTAAACATTTATCAAATTTTGATTTAACACCGAAAAGGCTTTAACCGCGCTGATTTTACGGGTTTTTAACATATTTAACATATATTACTGTTTACTGGTATATTTAATTCTTTTTATAAGAAAATTTTTGAAAATTTTAATTTTCGCGAAATTTTAAAGCGAGGTCAGATTTATGAAAATTACAGTTGAAAGGTCGGCACTTTTAGAGGCGGTTTCCCGTCTTCAGAAGGTTGTCGGTGCAAAGACAACAATGCCTGTTTTGGAGGGTATCCTTATTTCGGCTGAACAGGGTCGTGTTACCTTGGCGGCATATAACCTTGAAATGGGTATGAAAAAGGAACTTTACGCAAAATGTGACGAGGCAGGCGACATCGTAATAAACGCCCGTCTGCTTTCGGAAATTCTTCGCCGTATGAACGGTATTCAGGTTGAAATTGAGGCTGACAGCCGTCTTATGTGCCACATCAGAAGCGGCGAGGCGGTATTTGACATTATGGGAATGGCATCAAGCGATTTTCCCGAAATGCCGTCGGTTGCTGACGGAACAAAACTTACCCTTGACGGCGATTTGCTGTGCGATATGGTAAAGGGCACAATCTTTGCGGTGGCACAGGTTGAGGGCACCCGTCCGATTCTTACAGGACTTAATTTTTCGGTTAAAGACGGCGTTTTGCAGTTTGTTGCGATTGACGGCTACCGTCTTGCAATAAGAAGACAGAAGGTTGACCTTAACGAGGACTGTGAGTTTATCGTTTCGGGAAAGGCTTTGAGCGAGGCTGTAAAACTCATCGGCGAGGACACCGAAACTGTAGATATCACGGTTGGCGGACGGCTTATATCCTTTACTATTGACGGATATGTGTTTATTTCCCGTCTTTTGGAGGGTGAGTTTGTAAACTATCAGAAGATTATCCCCACCGAATACACACAGAAGATTCGCGTTTCATGCCACGACATTATAAATACTATTGAGCGTGTTTCGCTTCTTATCAGCGAAACCTTTACCACCCCTGTACGCTGTATTTTCAGCGAGGATAACACCGTTTTCAGTTGTGCTACCTCTATGGGCCGCGCAACCGAAACATTCATAAACGAACTTGAGGGTGAACCGTTTGAAATCGGTCTTAACAGCCGCTATCTTTTAGAGGCGTTAAGGGCGTGCGACACCGAAAAGGTACAGATTCGCTTTAACGGTTCAAATTCGGGTGTACTGATTCTTTCAAACGACGATAATGATAATGATTACCTTTATCTTATCATGCCGATGCGACTTAAATAATGGAAACTGTAAAACTTAGTATTAAAGAAGAATATATAAAACTTGATGCGGCGCTGAAACTTGCGGGACTGGTATATACAGGCGGCCACGCAAAAATGGCGGTCCAGAACGGTGAGGTTACCGTTAACGGTGAGGTATGCCTTATGCGCGGCAAGAAACTTTATAAGGGTGACCGTGCCGAATATGACGGACAGGGTCTTGTAATCGAAAATGCAGGTCGATAAACTTCGGTGTGTAAACTTTCGCAATATTGAAAATATTGAAATAGTGCCCGACAGTAAAATGAATGTTATATGCGGCGAAAACGCACAGGGAAAGACCAATATTATCGAGGCAATATGGCTTTTTACGGGTGCAAAAAGTTTTCGCGGCACTAAAGACAGTTCGTTTGTAATGTTCGGTCAGTCGGCGGCAAGGTGCGAACTTACATTTCATTTTGAGGGTGTTGAAAACAACGCCGTTATGGACTTTAATGATAAGCGAACGGCAACCCTTAATGAAAAGACACTTTCATCCCCGTCGGGGCTTGCGGGCGGTTTTAAGGCTGTTGTATTTTCGCCGGCTGATTTGTCGGTGGTATGCGACGGACCCGCTGTAAGACGGCGTTTTCTTGATGTTGCTATCGGACAGATAAATCCGCTTTATATTGATATTTTAAGAAATTACACCCGTGCGGTGGCACAGCGAAACAGTATTATAAAGGATTTAAAGTACGATTCTACTATTTCGGTACTGCTTGATTCCTTTGAGGATGAAATTGCGCAAAACGGCGAAAAAATTGTAAAGATGCGCACCGATTATGTCGAGAGGCTTTCGGCTTTTCTGCCCGAAATATTTTCGGGTCTTTCAAGCGGGCGTGAACAAATCGTGTCGGCGTATGTCGGCAAATGTCGGTGTAATAT
>JAZREH010000278.1:0-1079 GCA_045660705.1 Acutalibacteraceae bacterium | reverse complement strand
CGGAGATACTGCAAAACTCGGTGAAATAAAGATTAAAAACGATATTTCGGCGATGATATTAAACGGTACATCCACCGTTACCACCACCGAGGACAGCATTCGCTTTAATGCCGGCGGAATCGGTAACGCATCAGCCTACACAAGCGCTTGGCTGGACCGCGATATCGGTGATTTTGTACTGACCTACACCGATACTTACTACCGCGACAACTGGTGCAACCACGCTATTATCTTTTCAGCAAAACCCACCGCCGAGCCGGGTTACAGTCAATATTTCCAAGGTTACAATTCAGGCTCGTTCGACACCAAAAATGTTTTCGACGGCGGTTATGCGCTGGTTTCGGGCGTTCCGGGTTTAACTGACCTTCGCCAGACACAATATACTTTCCACAACATTACCGCAAAGGGCAGTTATACCACAAAGACGGGTGTTTCACCGGTTGGCACGCTTTACAGAAATTATGACGTAAAGATTGTTAAAAAAGCCAACCGCCTTACCGTTACGATAGGTACGGATAAAACAGGTACCATTACCGTTTACGACGGCGTATCCGACCATATTGTAGGTAACATCTTTGCCGCTGTACAGCAGGATACTTCCTATATCACAAACATTAAGATTACCGATACCGCAAACGCCGTAGATACTGAAATCATCGCGGACGATACTGTTTTGGGTGACCTTTCAAGTGATAAGATTGTCAGCGCCGACGACCTTACGGTTATGCGCAAGCATCTTTTGAATATTGATTTATTCAATTCACTTCGTATGGTCGATGTTAACCTTGACGGTTACATTGATATCCGCGACCTTGTAAGACTTAAAAAGGAAATAGTAAAGTAATATAATTCCTTTGTATGGGAGGGGGCTGTGTCCCCCCCCTTTTTTATGCCCATAAAGTTTTTCACACAAACGGGACGATGTGGGCATCGTCCCCTACAAGGGGAATACACGAAAAAATTGTTGCTTTTTTGTGCTTTTAGGGATATAATTTAATTTAGAATATTATGTATTTTGGGAGGCAATTATGCTTGAACTTAAAAACATTTCTTTTTCTGCCGAAAATGAGGACGGCGAA
>JAZREH010000277.1:0-4365 GCA_045660705.1 Acutalibacteraceae bacterium | reverse complement strand
CACTCTCTAAGGCACTTGTAGCAGAGGGATTCAACCTTGTTTCGGGCGGTACCGATAACCACTTGATGCTGGTTGACCTGCAGAATTTCGGTATTACGGGTAAGGAACTTGAGCACCGTCTTGACGAGGTGCGTATAACCCTCAACAAGAACGCCGTTCCTAACGACCCGCAAAGTCCGTTTATCACAAGCGGTGTGCGTATCGGTACACCCGCCGTTACAAGCCGCGGATTTAAGGAAGAAGAAATGAAACTTATCGCGGGTTGGATAAAGCGCGTTGTGGTTGACTTTGAGAATAGCCGCGACGAAGTTCTTAAAGAGGTTTGGGCACTTTGCGAAAAGTTCCCGATTTACAAATAATTTGCGAGGGCGAAAACAATGAGAGTAATGGTAGTAGGTTCGGGTGGACGCGAACACACTATAATTAAAAAGATAAAAGAAAATAAGAGCGTGGAAAAGATATTTGCTATTCCCGGTAACGGCGGTATTGCCGCCGATGCCGAGTGTGTGAATATCGGCGCCAAGGATATTAAGGCGATAACCGAGTGGGCAGGGGAAAATCAGATTGATTTTGCCGTTGTCGCACCCGACGACCCGCTGGTACTTGGCTGTGTTGATGCGCTTGAAGAAATCGGAATTCCCTGTTTCGGACCGCGTGCAAACGCCGCGATAATTGAGGGCAGTAAGGTCTTTTCAAAAAATCTTATGAAAAAGTACGGTATACCCACCGCACAGTATGAGGTTTTTGAAAACCCCGCTGATGCCGTAAAATATCTTCAAACGGCACCGATTCCGACCGTTATAAAGGCGGACGGTCTTGCGCTTGGTAAGGGTGTTATCATCGCCCAGACCCGCGAGGAGGCACTTGCCGCCGTCAGCGAAATAATGGAGGACAAGGTCTTTGGCGAAAGCGGAAGCCGTATTGTTATTGAGGAGTTCCTCACAGGACCCGAGGTATCGGTGCTTGCCTTTACCGACGGAAAAGTGGTAAAACCGATGGTTTCTTCAATGGACCATAAGCGTGCTGGGGATAATGATACCGGTCTTAATACGGGCGGTATGGGTACTATAGCGCCGAATCCCTGCTATACACCTGATATTTCCGCGCGTTGTATGAAGGAAATTTTCCTGCCGACGATTGATGCTATGAACAGCGAGGGCAGAACCTTTAAGGGTTGTCTTTACTTCGGGCTTATGCTCACACCCGACGGTCCTAAGGTTATTGAGTATAACTGCCGTTTCGGTGACCCTGAGACACAGGTTGTACTGCCGCTTCTTGAAAGTGACCTGCTCACCGTAATGCAGGCGTGCCAAAACGGTACACTTGCCGATTGTGAGGTTAAGTTTTCGGATAAAAGCGCCGCCTGTGTTGTGCTTGCATCAAAGGGATATCCGCAAAAGTATGAAACAGGCTTTGAAATTACGGTTGACGGTGATTTCGGCGGTGAACTTTATATTGCGGGTGCAAAACTTGCGGACGGAAAACTTCTTACCGCGGGCGGTCGCGTACTTGGTGTTACCTGTTGCGCCGACACCCTCGAAGATGCAGTAAAATCGGCATATGTTCAGGCGGACAAGGTGCATTTTGATAATGCCTACCGCCGCAGTGATATAGGAAAGCGCGCACTTGATGCGTTAAAACAGAGGTAATTTTTATGGTATACAGAGTTTATGTTGAAAAAAAGCCGAGTCAGGCACACGAAGCCAAGGCGCTTAAAAATGATGTTGTTTCTTTTCTTGGTATAAAGGGACTTGATGATGTAAGGGTTATTAACCGCTACGATGCTGAAAATATTACGGCAGAACTTTTTGATTATGCCAAAAACACCGTATTTTCGGAACCGCAACTTGATACCGTTTCGGACACACTTTCAACCGACGGTGCTACTATTTTTGCGGTTGAGTTTCTGCCCGGTCAGTTCGACCAGCGCGCCGATTCTGCCGCACAGTGTATTCAGATAATATCGCAGGGTGAACGCCCGACTGTCCGTACCGCAAAGGTATATGCGCTTTACGGCAATCTTACCGACAGCGAGATTAAGGAAATCAAGAAATATGTTATCAACCCTGTTGAGTCAAGAGAGGCTACCCTTGATACATACGAAACCCTTGCCGCAGACTTTGAGATTCCTACAACGGTAAAGACACTTGACGGGTTTATTGACCTTGACAGGGCAGGACTTGAAAAGTTTGTTGAGGATTATTCGCTGGCTATGGATGCCGACGATATCGCATTTTGTCAGGAATATTTCAAGGGCGAGCACCGCGACCCGACCATAACCGAAATCAGAATGATAGATACCTACTGGTCGGACCACTGCCGTCACACTACATTCCTTACGGTTATTGATGATGTAAAGTTTGAAGATAAACTTTTACAGAGCGCTTATGACGAGTATATCGCCGTTCGTAAGGAACTTGGCAGAACAAAGCCTATCTGCCTTATGGACCTTGCAACCGTTGCGGTAAAATATCTTAAAACACAGGGCAAACTTGATAAACTTGATGAATCCGAGGAAATCAACGCCTGCACCGTCAAGATTGATGTAGAGGTCGACGGTGTTAGTGAGCCGTGGCTCCTGCTGTTTAAGAACGAAACCCATAACCACCCCACCGAAATTGAGCCGTTCGGCGGTGCCGCCACCTGTATCGGCGGTGCTATCCGCGACCCGCTTTCGGGCAGAAGTTATGTTTACGGCGCTATGCGTGTTACGGGTGCGGCTGACCCGCTTAAACCTGTCAGCGAAACTATCGAGGGCAAACTTCCCCAAAGAAAGATTGTTACTACCGCCGCCGCGGGTTATTCGTCATACGGTAACCAGATTGGTCTTGCAACGGGTATTGTTGATGAAATTTACCACGATGGTTATGCTGCAAAGCGTATGGAAATCGGCGCGGTTATCGCCGCTGCCCCCGCTGAAAATGTTCGCCGCGAATGTCCTGAGGCTGGCGATATCGTAATACTTCTCGGTGGTTCTACAGGCCGTGACGGTATCGGCGGTGCGACAGGTTCTTCAAAGTCGCATAACGCACACTCGGTTGAAACCTGCGGTGCCGAGGTACAAAAGGGTAACGCCCCCGAAGAACGCAAACTTCAGCGCCTTTTCCGTAATAAGACCGCAACCCGTATGATAAAGCGCTGTAATGACTTCGGCGCGGGCGGTGTTTCGGTTGCTATCGGTGAACTTGCCGACGGTCTTGTAATAAACCTTAACGCTGTACCTAAGAAGTATGAGGGTCTTGACGGTACCGAACTTGCCATAAGCGAATCGCAGGAAAGAATGGCGGTTGTCGTTGAAAAGGAAAATGTTGATGCATTTTTGGCACTTGCCGCCGAAGAAAATCTTCAGGCTTTCCCTGTGGCAGAGGTTCAGGCAGAACCCCGCCTTGTTATGAACTGGAACGGCAATAAGATTGTTGATATTTCGCGTGAATTCTTAAATTCCAACGGTGCGGATAAGCACATTACAATTACTCCCGCCGCGCCCGCGCTTAAAGCAAAGGAAATTACAGGTACATTCACCGATAATATGCGCAGAATTGCCGACGACCTTAATATTTGTTCAAAGCGCGGTCTTTCTGAGCGTTTTGACTCTACAATCGGTGCGGGCACCGTACTTATGCCGTTTGGCGGTAAAAACCAACTTACCCCCATTCAGGCTATGGTACAGAAAATTTCGGTTGAAAAGAAGCATACCGACTGCTGTTCGTTTATGTCGTGGGGTTATAATCCCTTTATAACCGAGCAGAGCCCATATCACGGTGCATACCTTGCGGTTGTTGAGTCGGTTTCGAAAGTTATCCCAAGCGGTGCATCCTTTGAGGATGTTTATCTTACATTCCAAGAGTATTTTGAGTCGCCGAAAAAGGACGGCAAGCGTTGGGGCAAACCTCTTGCCGCACTGCTTGGTGCGTTTAAGGCTCAAAAGGAACTTGGAATCGGCTCTATCGGCGGTAAGGACTCGATGAGCGGTACATTTGAAAACATTGATGTTCCGCCCACACTTGTTTCCTTTGCTGTTACAACGGGCAAAACACAGGATGTTGTATCGCCCGAATTTAAAAAGGCGGGTAGCAGGGTTGTTCTTCTTACCCCCGAAACCGATGAAAACGGTCTGCCTGTTACCGAGTCGCATGTTGCACTCTTTAACAGGGTGACAAAACTTATGCGTGAGGGCAAGGTGCTTGCCGCATACACCCCCACCGTCGGCGGTGTCGGTGAAGCTGTTATGAAGATGTGCTTCGGCAACGGCTTTGGCTTTAAATTCAGCGACAGTATGTGCACAAAGTGCATTTTCGATTACTGCTACGGCGGATTTGTTCTTGAAGTTACCGAGGATATCGACGGTGCAAAGACGGTTGGTTT